>CAMBYP010000026.1 GCA_945872435.1 uncultured Mycoplasmatota bacterium | reverse complement strand
CAAAGTGATGAAATTTCTTTTAATCAAAAATGTTCCTGTATAGACCAGAATATTACAACTGTTTTCTACAACTTGTAAAAAAGTTTGTTCACCATGACCACCATGTTTCCAACATTTAATTCTGGCATTTTCAACTTGAATGCTACCACTATCATGAAATTTATCTTTATCTAAATCTATTAAATGTTCTTCTAATGCAGTTGCTAGGGTAATGATTTTAAAAGTAGAACCAGGTTCATATGTTGCCCAAATTGGTAAATTTCTATTTAATTGTTCTTTTGTGTAATTTTGATAATGACTTGGTGAAAAATTAGGCCGAGAAGAAATGGCTAAAATTTCACCTGTATTTGGATCCATAGCAATACCAATTGCTTGGTCAGGGTTATATTTTAAAACAGCATTATCTAATTCTCGTTCTAATGACTTTTGAATATCCATATTAATGGTAAGTGTCATATTAATTCCATCTTGTGGTTTTTCATATACCTCATTTAATTTTAATTTATTTCCTTTCGCATCACTAAAGTATTTAATTGCTCCATAACTACCAGTTAAATATTTATCATACATGAGTTCTAAACCACTTAAACCCTGATTATCGATTCCTACAAAACCTAAAGTATGTGATAAATAAGTATCATAGGGATAATTTCTTTTACTTTCTTTAATTAAATAAACCCCTGGTAATTTTAATTGATTAATTTTATCAGCAACTTCATAAGAAAGTCTTCTTCCTTCAGGATGAACTCTTTCAATACTTGTTTTTTTAGTAACGTGTTTATAGATTTCTTCTTCATCGACTTTTAATATTTCTGCAATTAATTTTGCGGTTTTTCTTTTATCCTTTATTTGATTAGGAATAAAAATTAAAGAAGAAGTTGTTAAATTATCTGCTAAAACAACACCATTTCTATCAGTAATTAATCCACGATTTGCTTCAATAGGAAGATTACGACTCCATAAACTAGATGCATATTTGGAAAGTTTTTTATAATCGATTACTTGAATATAAAAAACTTTACCAATAATTAATAAAAATAAAAATAATATGATACAAAAAACAATCTTAATTCGAATATGAACACGTTTAAAAAACATGAGTATCACCTCTAATCCATCATATGAAAATGATGAAAATTTATGAGATAAAGATGCGAGTTTAGAAAAGACGTGTTATAATAAAATATAGGAGAATTAGTATGAAAAAAAGAGAATGGATACAATTCATATTATTTATCATATCAGGATTATTTGTTAGTTATTTTTTAATTTTACATGTGGTACACGGGAGTGTATTTGCAAAATGTATCACGTTATTATTTTCTATTTTAGGATTAATTACTTTTATGATATATAATAAAACAAAAGATAACACTAATGATCAAATTATGATTTTAATATTCTTTTTATATGTATTTCAATTGTGTTCTGTTTTATTTTTTGAACATGGATTTGGAAGACATGGGATGGGTTATCTTTATGCACCAAGAAATATATATAAAGCTTATTTTCAAAACTCTTGCAACTTCATTCCATTTCGTATGATTTTATTTTATATGACTGCTTTTTTGAAACAAACAATGAGTATCAAGTATTTGTTTTTGAATGTAGTAGGTAATTTCATTTCATTTATGCCATTTGCTTTATTTATACCTTTATTTTTTCCTAAGTTTTTAAAAACAAAAAATTATATGATATTTATTGCCATAACTATATTATCTGTAGAAATTTTTCAGATGGTATTATTAACGGGTAGTTGTGACATTGATGATTTTATATTAAATGTTAGTGGTTCTTTATGTGCATATTTTCTTTTGAAAAAATATCATGTTTGGACTAAAATTAGAAAGGAGCTTCATTTGAATGAAAAAAAGAAGAAATAGAAGAAAAAAGATAATATTATTATTGTTTATTATAGTTTTATGTTTAGGAGTAGGTAGTTATTTTGTATTGATGCCAGCTCAGGTATCATTGGATTTTTCTTTTATGAGTGAGTCAGTAAAAGATGTTGCAAAGAAAATAGAAGAAACGAAAAAAGAAGAAGAAAAAGAAACATTAACTCCACCACAAGAAGAAACAATTACTTCGGATGATAATGGTTATGGAAAAGAAATAACAGGACCAACTTATATCAAAGGAATTTTGATTGTGAATAAAACATATTCACTTCCAAATCATTTTGCAACAGGAAATGATGAGACTGCATATACGGCACTTCAAAGATTACAAGCAGGAGCAAATCAAGCTGGTTATTCTATGCCATTATTATCTGGATTCCGTTCTCAACAAACTCAAGAAACATTATATAATCGTTACGTAGTACGTGATGGAAAAGATTTAGCAGATACTTATTCAGCACGTCCAGGACATTCTGAACATGAAACAGGACTTGCCTTTGATATTGGTTCAATTGATAATAATTATGGAGAAACAAACGCTGGAAGATGGTTAAAGGAACATGCTCATGAATATGGATTTATTATACGTTATCCAAAGGGAAAAGAAGATATTACAGGTTATCAATATGAGCCATGGCACGTTCGCTATCTTGGAGTAGAACATGCAAAAAAAATATATGAAAAAAATATTACATTAGAAGAATATTTAGGAATTGCGTAAGTAATTCCTTTTGTTTTCATTTTATAAAACAAATGTTTGTTTTTCTATGTTATAATAACAAAGAAGGGTGGGATATTTATGTTTTGTCCAATCAATATAAAAACAGAGTATAGTTTATTAAGTAGTTTGATAAAAGTTCCTTCATTGATTGATTATGCAAAAAAGCATCAGATAAAAGCTTTAACATTAACCGATGATAATTTATCAGGAGCAATGGAATTTTATAAAGCATGTATGAAAGAACATATCAAGCCATTGATTGGATTAGATATTCTTTTAAAAGAACATCATATTTTGTTATATGCAAAAAATGAACATGGATATCATCAATTATTAAAATTATCAACAATCCAAAGTGAACGACAAATTCATATGGATGATTTAGAGAAGTATCATGAAGATTTAATTTGTATTTTACCATTTTCTTCTCGTATTTTAGATGTAGAGATTAATAAAATATATCCACAAATTTATTATGGATATGAAACTGTAGAACAAAGAAATTCATTAAAACAACAAAAAAAATTATATTGTAGAGAAGTTTATGCTCTAAATAAAGAACAAGTAAAATATCTTCCATATTTAGAAGCAATTAAAAAGGGAATTTTAGTAAGGGAAGTAGAAACAGTTTATCATCAAAATTATTTAAAGCTAGAAGATGAACTAATGAAAGAATTTTCTTCCTGTGATGAATTAGCGGATTTTGTATCTTGTATTGATTTAAAATTAACAACAAAACATGAAATTTTATTACCAATTTATCCTTGCCCAGATGGATTTAACTCTTATACGTATTTAAAAAAACTATGTATTGAAGGATTACGTAAACGTTTTGGAAATACGGTTCGTAAAGCTTATGTAGAACGTTTAAAATATGAATTATCTATTATTGAAAAAATGGGTTTTTCTAATTATTTTTTAATTGTTTGTGATTATGTTAATTATGCTAAAAAACATGGTATTTTAGTAGGACCAGGACGTGGTAGTGCAGCAGGATCTTTAGTTTCTTATTGTCTTTTTATTACCAGTGTTGATCCTTTAAAAGAGGGATTATTATTTGAACGTTTTTTAAATCCAGAACGTATTACTATGCCAGATATTGATATTGATTTTGAATTTCAAAGAAGAGAAGAAGTGATTCAATATATTCAAAATAAATACGGAGTAAAAAGAGTAACTGGTATTATTACGTTTGGAACAATGGCATCTAAACAAGTAATTCGTGATGTTGCTCGTACTTTAGATATTGATTTAAAAAAAGTAGATGCTTTATCTAAATTTATCAATAGTAAAAAAACTTTAAGTGAAAATTTAAAATTAGAAGATAAATTAGTAAGAATGTTAGAACAAGACGATGTATTAAAAAAAGTATATCAAATTGCTTATCAATTAGAAGGATTAAAAAGACATACTTCTGTTCATGCAGCAGGAATTGTCATAGCAAAAAAAGATTTAGATGATATTATCCCAGTTAGTTATAATCACGAAGGATTTTATGTAACTGGTTTTACAATGGAATATTTAGAAGAATTAGGACTTTTAAAAATGGATTTATTAGCACTTCGTAATTTAACTTTAATTCAAGATGTATTAAATGATTTAAAGAGATATGAACAAATAGATTTATCTTTTGATGAAATTCCATTTGATGATGAAGTAACTTTATCTCTTTTTACTAATGTTTTAACAGAAGGAATTTTTCAATTTGAAACACAAGGAATGAAAAACTTTTTACGAAAGTTTAAACCAAATCAATTTTCTGAACTTTCTGTTGCACTTGCATTATTTAGACCAGGTCCAATGAATCATATTGATGATTTTATTGCTAGAAAACGAGGAAAAAAGAAAGTTGCTTATTTACATCCTGATTTAGAACCAATTTTAAAAGAAACACAAGGTATTATTGTTTATCAAGAACAAATTATGCAAATTGCATCACTCATGGCTGGTTATACTTATGGCCAAGCAGATGTTTTAAGAAGGGCAATGAGTAAAAAGAAAGAAGAAGTTTTAAAAAATGAAAAAGAACACTTTATTCGTGGTTGTTTAAAAAATAATTACTCATTAGAAGTTGCAACAAAAGTATATGATTTAATTTTAAAATTTGCTGATTATGGTTTTAATAAAGCACATTCTGTTTCTTATGCTGTAATTAGTTACAAGATGGCTTATTTAAAAGCACATTATCCAAAATATTTTATGAAGAGTTTACTTTCTATGGCAATTGGTAGTAGTGATAAAACAAGAGAATATATTTATGAATGTAAATTATTACAAATTCAAGTCTTAAATCCTGATGTAAATCAAAGTACGAATGAATATAAAGTTGAAGAAAAGGGCATTCGTTTTCCATTATCAGGAATTAAAAATGTTGGAATCAATGCAATTCAAACAATAATCACTGAAAGAAAAGAAAAGCCTTTTATAGATATTTATGACTTTTTAAAAAGATGTTATGGAAAAAGTATCAATCGTAAAACTTTAGAAAGTATGATTGAAGTAGGAGCATTATCTAGTTTTGGTTATAATATAAAAACATTGTTAAATAATTTAGATGTGTTACTAAATTATGCTGAAGTTACGAAAGATTTAGAAGATGGATTTGTTCCTATTGAAAAACCAGAAATTTTATTGTCAGAAGAATTTGATATTCATACTAAGATGACATTGGAATTAGATGGTTTTGGATTTTATCTTTCTAATCATCCAGTGACTGAATATAAGTTAAAGTATCCAAATAGTATTTCTATTTCTAGTATCGCAAATTATTTTGATCAAGAAGTGGAAATGATTTGTCTAGTTGATAGAATGAAAGAAATTACAACAAAGAAACAAGAAAAAATGGCTTTTATTAGTGGTAGTGATGAAGTATCACAAATTGAACTTGTGTTATTTCCTAGTGTTTACAAAACGCTATCAATTGACCAAGGAGATGTGATTCATATTATTGGTAAAGTAGAAAAAAGATTTGATAAATATCAAGTTGTTGTAAAAAGCATTCAAGTTTTATATCATTGATTGTAAAATAATGTCTAAATAGGTGAAAAAAAGGTTGTGTATTACACAACCTTTTTATATAATGTAGTTATAGTAGTGTAGTAAATTTTGAAAGGAGTAATAATATGTTTTTAAAAAAACAAAAAGGTTTTACCCTAATCGAATTATTAGCTGTTATTGTAATATTAGCCGTTATTGCTTTTATTGCCATTCCACTCATTATGGGAACAATTACAAAAGCTAAGAAAAATGCTTTTCGTGATGCTGCATATGGAATATTAAAAGCAGGAGAACAATATATTGGAGATGTATTGTTAAAAGATAACAATGAATATCCAGGAGAAGTAATTAAACTACCAAACCATGATAAATTAAACTATAAGGGGGAAGAGCCAGTATATGGAGAACTTACTTTTTCGAAAGAAGGTAAAATTGCCCTTATGATGTATAATCATTCTTTTTGTGTGATAAAGGAAATGAATGAATCAGAAGTTAATGTAAAAAAATATGAAGACGGAAAATGTAAATTAGAAAATGATGTAGAACCAGAAATCGCACCAGAAATTGAATTAGAATATATTCGTTATAATGAAAATCAACATGCTAAAATACAAGCTAAAGTAAAAAGTGATAAAAAAATTACAGAAGTAAAATATATGGAAGGTAATGTAAATATAGAAACTATTTCTCAAAATGGAATTCATATGAATCCAGAAGGGGATTATTTTAGTGTAGAAGATCTTTCTAAGAATGGATATTATACTGTTTATGCCAAAGATGAAAAAGGACTTGCTTCAATTAAGACAATTGTCGTTGAAGGTTTGGTTGTATTAGATGGAAATTTTGAAGATTTATTTGTTTCCGGAAACTTTGGTGAATTAACATCTAGTTGGGGACAATATTCTCGTACCCTAAATATTACAACCAAAGAAAATGCAAAAATTATTGATGCAAGATATGCAAAAAAATATGGATATGATACTGTTGAAACTTTTGAAAATGATCCTAACTATGGTACGAAAATTAGTTATGATCCACAACAATTAAATTTTACAGCAACAGGAATATGGCTTCAATGTGTTACCATTTATGTAAAATATGAATATCAAGAAGAAGTTTCACCAGGTGAATATGAACCTAGATATGCATCTAAAATATATAAAACTAGATTTTCAAATGTGTTTAACTAAAAGTGATTGATATCACTTTTTTTATACAAAAAAATAGAAGTGGCCCCCTGAAGACCACTCCTTAAAAAGAATAAAAAGGGGTTGGCTAGTGTGATACTAGCTCCAATTCGAACATTTCCGAATTGGTGCTTTTATAATAATCTGAAAGTCGAAAAAAGTCAATACTTTTAAATTAAAAAATAATAAAAAATGTGAAAAAAAGTAGAAATAAATAGAAAAACGAACTTTTGTTTGATATAATAATTATGGTGAAAAATATGTTAGAAGATTTAACAGGGATAGGTTCTAAAACGAAACAAGCATTATCTCATCTTGGTATTGATACATTAGAAGATTTGATAGATTATTATCCATATCGTTATGAGCTTGTAAAAAGAAGTAATATAGAAGAAAAAAAAGAAGATGATGATGTCATTGTAGATGGAATTGTTATGAATATTCCAAGAGTTGTATACTTTAAAAAACATTTAGAGAGAATGACTTTTCAAATGCAATTACAAGATCGTATGATAGAAATAGTTATATTTAATAGGGGATACTTAAAAAAACATTTAAACGTAGGAACAAGTGTTACTGTATTTGGTAAATGGAAACCAAAAAAAAATCAAATTGTAGCTTCTAAAATGAAACTTGGAATGATTAAAAAAACATATGTAGAACCAATTTATCATTTAACAAATAAAATTACAAATCAAAAAATGATTCAATGGATTCATGATGCTTTTCAGTATGCGAAAATAAAACCTAGTATGATTCCTCATTGTATAGAAGAAAAATATCAATTTCTAAAAAAAGAAGAAAGTGTATTAGAAATTCATCATCCTACTTCTACAGTTCATTTAAAACAAGCAAGAACAAGATTAAAATATGAAGAATTATTTGAATTTCTATATAAGATGACATTATTAAAAGAAATGAGAAAAAAAGAAAATGGGTTAAAAAGAACTATTTCAAAAGAAAAAATAAAAGAGATGATAGATCAATTACCATTTTCTTTAACTATGGATCAAAAAGAAGCAGTAAAAGATATTTTTAAAGATATGGAAAATGAATCTAGAATGAATCGTTTAATTCAAGGAGATGTAGGAAGTGGTAAAACCATTTTAGCTTTTATTGCTAGTTATACGAATTATTTAAGTGGTTATCAAACTGCATTTATGGCTCCTACAGAAATTTTAGCGATTCAACATTATGAAAAAGCAAAAGAATTATTAGAACCATTTCATATGAAAGTAGTTCTTTTAACAGGTAAATTAAAAGTAAGTGAAAAGAAAAAAATACAAAAAGAAATTGAAACAGGAGAAGTAGATCTCATTATTGGAACACATGCCTTGATTAGTAGTAAAGTAACATATTCAAATTTAGGATTAGTCATAACAGATGAACAGCATCGTTTTGGAGTACAACAAAGAAGAGAATTAAAAAATAAAGGAATGACACCTGATATTTTATATATGAGTGCAACTCCTATTCCTAGAACATATGCATTAACTATTTATGGTGATATGGAAGTTAGTAACATTAAAACAAAACCTATGGGACGTAAAGAAATAGAAACACTTCTTTATACAGAAAAAGAACTAAAAGATGTATTAATAAAAATGTATGAAGAATTAAAAAAAGGACATCAAATTTATGTAATTGCTCCTTTAATTGAAGAAAATGAAGAAAGTAATGCAAAAGCAGTAGATACAATGTATGAAAACATGAAAAAAGCATTTGGTAAATTATATCAAATTGATATGTTACATGGAAAACAAGATGGTAAGAAAAAAGAAACAATTATGAATGCTTTTAAAGAAAATAAAATACAAATTTTAATTAGTACTACTGTAATTGAAGTAGGGGTAGATGTTCCTAATGCTACAATGATAGTTATATTTAATGCTGAAAGATTTGGACTTTCACAGTTACATCAATTAAGAGGACGTGTAGGACGTAGTGATTTACAAAGTTATTGTTTACTTGTCTCTAATTATGATAAAGAAAGATTACAGATTATGACAAAAGTACATGATGGTTTTGAAATTAGTGAAGAAGATTTTAGATTACGTGGTAGTGGTGATTTCTTTGGTAATAGACAAAGTGGAGATATGAATTTTAAATTAGCAGATGTATGTCATGATTTTAAAATTCTAAGACAAGCGAAAGAAGATGCTGAATTGTTAGTACAAGGGAAATTAAACTTAACCAAAGAAGAAGAACTATATTTTAAAAACTTTCAAAAAAGCATGAGTCATTTAGATTGACATTTTATAGAAATTCTAGTACACTTATTCTAGCGTGATAGTAATAATCGTCACGCACTTGAGACTCTTACCGACAAATGTGAGTGGTCTCAACCAAAACCCCCTGAAGAGACGCTACGGCGTCTCATTTTGTTTGTTTATAAGGCCTCGTGGTCTTTTTATTTTTGTCTGGGTGACATTTAGGTGGAAAAATGATATTAGACGATTTAATGTTAATAATAAAAATGGTAATTTTTATAGTATAATATAATTGACACATAAATAGTGAGTATAAAGTGAGTTGAAGTTTATGAAAAATAAAATTGATAATATTGAAATTCTCCAAGGCGATTTAACATCAATGAAATTAGATATTATTGTTAATGCTGCTAACCATACATTATTAGGTGGTGGAGGCATAGATGGTATGGTTCATTACAAAGCGGGTACCAGCCTGTTAGAAGAATGTAGAAAACTAAATGGTTGTGAAATAGGTTCAGCAAAAATGACCCATGGATACAATTTGCCTTGTAAGAAAATTATTCATGCATGCGGACCAATGTATTATGGTAATAAAGAAAAAGCTCCAATTCAATTAAAGAATTGCTATAAAAAATGTATTGAATTGGCAGATAAATATCGCAAAGATAATAATTTAAATAATATAACTATAGGATTCCCATGTATATCAACAGGAATATATGGTTATCCGAAAGACGAAGCTTGTAAGATTGCCATCGACACCGTGAAAGAATATTCTAGCAAAAACCTTGAAGTTAAATTTGTTTGTTATGAAGAACTGGATTATAAGTTATATATGAATTATTTTAATGATATTGAAAAAAATGTTTTTGAATTATAAAAACGTACTCGAAGTACCTGGTATAATCTGTCTTTATCGCTGTTTGTTATAATAACAAAAAACATAAAGAAATCAAATTTTGAAAATTGAAATCTTTATGTTCAGCATTATACGTGATATAATTATATAAGAGATATAAGTTTGGATGTGATTTGATGGATGCTACAAATATAACAGATTATAGTAATATTAAAATTCAAGATTTAAATATTTCTGTGAGATTAAAAAATGTTTTATTACAAAATGGGATTTTGTTTTTTAATCAATTATTAGAGTGTCCAAATGAAAGTATTCGTAATTTTCGAAATGCTGGTTCTAAGACATTAGAAGAAGCAATATATTTAAAAAACAATCCAGATATTATTGAAAATTTACTAATATCTGAAGATGAAATTGAGCTGGGTAATTTTGAAAAGGTCAAAATCTTAGAAGAAAAAATAGATAATGATTTTATAAATAATATTTATTCTGATTTTACTTATAAAGATTTTGATATGAGTATAAGATTGAAAAATTGTTTATATTCAAACAAGATAAATACAGTTCCATTGTTTTTAGAAACACCAATCGAAGAGATAAAAACATTTTCAAGCCTTGGTAAAAAATCATTAGAAGAAGCGATAGATATAAAATTAAAATTATTAGATTTAAATGATGCTGAAAACACTTCGAACATATTATATTTATTTATAAAAAAGATTACAAATGAAGAAGCTAAATCAGTTATTTATATAAAAAACTATTTACTTCAAAAGACAAACTATAATATAGAAAAATTTGTTGATGATTTGAATAAATTAAAAAATGAAAACAAAATTGAATTATCAATGGATGGTATTAAAGTAAAAAAGATTTCAGTTATGGATTATATTAATTCTTTAGATGATGAAAAGAGAAAAAATATTATGACCATGAGATTAAATGGTTCAACTTTAGAAGAAATTGGAACAAAAGAGGGAGTTACACGAGAAAGAATTCGACAAATATCGACAAAATTTCTAGCTGGTATGCCTGATGTTAAAGAATCAAAATATAAAAATATATTTGAAAAATATAGCTTTAGCGAAAATGAATTCTGTAAAATATTTAATGAGTCAAAAACAACATATTATTATTTAAAACTTGCATGTGATTCAGGAAATGTAGATATAATTGATGGACTGGATAATATAGATTTTAATGAAAATCAAAAAAACATAATAAGAAAGCTAAAAAATATTGTTAATATTTTTGGGAAAAATTGTAATGGCTCAAAAAATGAAGTAGTAAAGATATTATCTGAAGAATATGCTTTTGATGGAATAACCTTTGAAGACTTTACAAAAATATATAATAATTTTGTTAGAGAAAATAATGATGTAGAATTAGAATTATCGGATGAAAGATCAATAGAAGGAATATTAGGAAGACAAGATAATATAATATTTGACTTTGGACGTAGATTTAGATATGTAGATTTATCTTTGTTAGATAAATCCATAATTAATAAGCTAAATGATGTTATAGATTTGGAAGATGGATATTATTCTACATTAGTTATTTTTAATGATAATCAGGATTTAATGAAGGAACTTGATATTCGAAATGAATATGAATTACATAGTTTTTTAAAGAAAAAACAAGAAGATTTTCCAAATGTAAAATTTGATAGAATGCCTAATTTTTCGTTGGGTGGGATTGATAAACATGATTTTACATTAAAAAAGATAAATGAGTTAGCACCAATATCAATAAATGATTTTTTAGATTTTATGGAAAAAAATTATGGTCATAAATCTAATACATTTTTATCATATTTAATGACTGAATTTGGGGATTATATTAATGGAAATTTTATTGATTCAGATGTAATTGAAATAAAAGATGAATTGATTTTAGAATTGAAAAAGATTCTTACAGAGCCAATTTACTCATTGGATTTAGTAAAAGATATTTTAAAATCAAATGGTTATTTAAATGTTGATGAGATAATTACAAAGAACAGTATGTATAAGATTGGATATAAAATTAGAAGTTCTTATATTTTAAGAAAAGACTATGATTCAGTTGAAGAATATTTTACTGAATTATCTCAGATAAAGGATTTTATCCCAAATGAGAATATTCTTATGAGTAGCACATACAGTGTTTCTATTAAAAGAGTTGAAAAAAATTATGATATAGTATTGATAAGTGATAAAGAGTTTATAACTTATAAGAAATTATCTGAATTAGGTATTAATAAGGAAATGATGAATAAATTCTGTAATGATGTTTTTACTAGTTTTGAAAATATTAATTATTTTACAATTTATAATATTAAAAATATGATTGATACAACGTGGATTGATGATAATGGATTTGATGATATTTTTTATGAATGCTTAGTCGAAACAATCGATAATATTAAATTTTTAAGAATTAATAATCAAAAAATATATTCATTTATTGATGATAATGTTGAAGTTGAAGATATAATAAATGAGTTTATGGTAGAAGAGAGTATATATGTTGATGAATTGATAGATGATATAAAAGAAAAATATGGAATTGATGTATCATCAGATAAATTGATTTATAGCGATAAATTTTATAGTAGAGAATTAAATAAATTATATTTAAATAAGGAATGTTACTACAAGGAGGTATATAATTATGAGTAGTGGTTTTCAAAATATTAATTTAAAAGAGGATACTAGAGTAGATGTATCTGAAATAACTAAAAAGTTTTCTTTAAGAGGTCAAACAATGCCAAGACCTGTGTATAGAATTCCATTAAATTTATTACATTACAATAATAAAAATGGTAGAATTGCAACGCTTATTAGTAAATGGGAATCTGAAAATGGTTATAGCATTACAGAACTTGAAGATGAACAATATAATGAAACAATTGAAAGTTATATTATAAAATCAAATAAGCCAGCATTTGAAAAAACAATGAAAAGTATTAAAAGTATTTCACAAAGAGAAGCTGGTGTTGTATTAAATGATGGATGTATTATAGATGGTAATAGAAGATACACTTGTTTAAGAAGATTATATGAAGAAACAAGTAGTCCAGAATTTGCTTATTTTGAGGCAGTTATTCTTGATCCTGAAATTTCGTCTGATGAGAAAGAAATTAAGAGATTAGAGTTGGAATTACAACACGGACAAGATGAAAAAGTATCATATAATCCAATTGAAGCTTTAATTGATGTTTATAAAACATGTGAAGAAGAAAAAATATTAACTACAAAAGAATATGCTGATAATATTGGGAAGAGTGAGTCAGCTGTTAAGAAAGATTTAGAACAAGCAAAAATAATTGTTGATTTCTTAGATTATATTGGAGCAACGGGTAAGTATTATATAGCAGTTGATTTACAATTAGATGCATCTGTATTTGAAATTTATAATATTAAACAAAAAATAGCAGATGAAGAAACATGGGAAAAAGCAAAAATAGTATTATATGAAAACATGTTAGTTAAGCCAAAAGGCGATGTAAAATTTGTAATGAGAGATATTAAAAGCATAGTTAATTCCGAATATTTTGACGATTATTATAATGAACATTTAAGAATTGCTAAACCATTAGAAGAAGCATTAAAGAATAATAATGATATTGATAGTGCATATATTATTAATGATATAAGATCTAATGATACTTTAAAGAAAAATATGGCAGATAATGTTGATGAATATTCAGCAAAGATTTCAATTGAAAATATTAAAAAATTACCAATAGAAAAAATGAATGATATTGCAGAATCTCTTAGCAAAATAGATCAAGAGGCAATTACTTATATGTCTACTGATGATAAGAATAATTTTAAAGAAGCTTTTAATGATGTTAAAAAGAAAGTTGAAGAAATTGAGAGAGTTTTAAATGAAGTTAACTAATGTAAAAATTAATCCAGTATATAATTCATATGATGATGATATTATAGAAGATTTTTACAATAAAGTATTTGAATATGCTAATCATTATGATCGAGCTAGTGCTTATTTTGATTCGAAAATATTGGCATTATATGCAAAAGGATTAGAAAAAATATATGAGAATAACGGTAAAATAAGATTCATATTTTCGTATCAACTTAATCCAGATGATTTTGAAAAAATGCAACAAGGTTACGAAAATAGGGAAATAGAGAATAAACTTGCATCTGCTATAGATATAGATGAATTAACAGATGAACAAAAAATTGATTTTTCAAATTTAGCATTATTAATAAGTAAAAATTTAATTGATATAAAAATAGCTTATACTAGAGCTGGTATATTTCATGATAAATTTGGTTTAATTTATGATGATGAAAATAATTATGTTTATTTCAGAGGTTCTAATAACGAAACTGTTGCAGCAGCAATGTTTAGTTATGAGAGTTTTGAAACATCTTGTAGTTGGGATAACGTAGAAACAGAAGAAATTAAGATTGAACAGCATAAAAAAACATTTGAAGATTTATGGAATAATGAACTTAAAGATATAATGGTTGTTGATATTCCGGAAGTAGTTAAGAATAAAATAATACAGTATTCAAATGATAGATTTATTACACAAGATGAGATAAATTATGAAAATACTTTTGTTATGGATTTAGGCAAAAATAATAGATTGTTAGTTAAAAATTTTTTAAATCCCAATAAAATTGATGTTAGAGATAGAGTGTTTAAAGTATTTCTAAAAAAATACTTTGAAATAATGGAAAATGATAATTTAGTTTTTCGCGAAGGATTATCTTATATTGATATCCGAAAAATAATTGAATATATAACAGATTATAGTGTGGAAAATTCGTTTCAAATTTATACAACTGATAAATTGAAAAATTTTATTAAGTTGATGGATATTCAAATAGAAAAGAGAAAATCACTAGGTACAGACATAAAAAATCATCATGAAATTGTCTTAGATAAGTTTGAAGAATTTAGCAAAATAATTGATCAACATATGTATAGAAAATTAAGACCTATGCAGAAGTGGAATTCTTTCCATATTGTTAGTATGATTAAATCTGCGAACTTTTCTGTTCCAGGTAGTGGAAAAACATCAATTGTTTATGGTGCATTTGCTTATCTAAATAGACCAGAAGACTTGAAGGTTGATAAAATAATAATGGTTGGTCCTAAGAACTCATTTATCTCATGGGAAGATGAATTCTTGTTAAACTTTGGACCAAATGGTGAAGTAAAGAAACTTAAATGTTTAGATTGTCAAAAATATTCAAAAAGGGATTTAATTGAAAAATTAGAATATGAATCTGATAATTATAATTTGATGTTAATCAATTATGAAAAATTAGATAGTATTAAAGATTCATTAAAGAAAGCAATAAATGATAAAACGTTATTAGTATTTGATGAAATTCATAGAATAAAATCAATTAATGGTGTTTGGTCAAGCGCTGCATTAGAAATATGTGTTAATGCAAAATATAAAGTTGCTTTAACTGGTACCCCAATACCTAACTCATATGCGGATTTATATAATATTTTAAAAATTTTATATTTTGATGAGTATGATTCTTTCTTTAAATTTAAACCTAAAGAATTAGAAAATGCAGATGAAAGAAAAATGGTTCAAATAAATGAGCAAATATTTCCTTTCTATTGTAGAACAACGAAAAAAGATTTAGATATTCCAGAACCTGAACCAGATAAAATTATATCTTGTGATATGAATCCACAAGAACAAAGATTATTTGAAATTATTCATCAAAGATATAGGGGCAATATTTTATCTATGTATATTCGTTTATTACAAGCTTCAAATAATCCATATTTATTAACTAGAGATTTAACCGAAGATGTAATTAAAGATTTTTTCTATAATGAAGAGGAAGAAGTAAATGAATCAGATTCACTTGTAGATTCTGTTGACAAAACTGTGTATTTAGATGAGGAAATAAAACAATTAGTCAGTGAAATAGGGATGACTAGCAAATTTAAAGAAGGTATTAATTTAGTTAATAGTTTAGTAAATGATGGAAAGCAAGTATTAGTATGGGGAATATTTGTAGATACGCTTGAAAAAATCAAATCAGAATTACAAAATAGAGGAATATCATGTGAAATAATATATGGTGGAACAGATTCTGAAATGAGAAAAACTATTATAAATAGTTTTAAAGCAGGATATATCAAGGTTTTAATTACAAATCCACATACCTTGGCTGAATCAGTTTCATTACATAAAAATTGTCATGATGCAGTGTACTTTGAATACAGTTTTAATTTAACTCATATGCTTCAATCTAAAGATAGAATTAATAGATTAGGATTAAAAGATGATGACTATACACAATACTATTATTTAATGTTAAATAACGAGGATATATATAATAACTCAATTGATGAAAAAACATATGATAGATTAAAGGAAAAAGAAAAAATAATGATTGAGTCAATTGAAAATACTACTCTTACAAGACTAGATTTTGATGATATAGAAGATATTAGAAAAATACTTTCTGAAATTTAAAAACAGACTTTTTAAAAGTCTGTTTTATTGTTCTTCTATAATAGTTTCTAAATATTTATTATTAATCCAGAAACAATGTTTAGTATAATCAGTTAATCCGGTTAATAAATCTGGAGTTGGAAGTTCGTAAGTGTCACTTGCATCTCTAGCATGAGGTCTTACATGACATACTTCATCA
>CAMBYP010000025.1 GCA_945872435.1 uncultured Mycoplasmatota bacterium | reverse complement strand
CATTAAAATAATGCATCTTTTTTTTACCAATGATTTATGCTATGATGATTGTAGAGGGATGAATCATGAAAAAAGAATTAGATATCATTTTGAAATCAATATTGGAAGATGCAAAACAAGGATATATTAAAACAACATTAGGAGGAATTCGTGTAGGATTTAATACTACAATAGAAAATAAAAATGTATATTTGGGTGAACAAAAATATACATTAGAAATTAATAATTATGATTTATTGTTAGATAAGATAGAAAAATATCTTTTCACTTTATTAAAAAGTAATCATAAATGGTTAGAAGTGCCTAGTAGAAATATTACAAATCAGTTTGATATAAATACATTGAGAGATTATATTGCATATTTATTTTTATATATGACACCATATGATTTTAAACATCCAGAATCATTTTTTGATAGATATCGTGATTTCTTATTAGATCAAACATTTTCTATGCCACAAGAGTATGATTTGGAATTATTAGATTGTAAAATGCATATTATAAGAGAAGAACAAGATTATGGTCAAGAAACACCATATGCTCTTGTTCCAATATTGGAAAAAGAAATTGATGGGAAAGTTTGTAAATATGTTTTACCATATTTAAGATATGGTATTAGTTATGAAAATGGAGAAAAGACATGCTTTTTATATGCAATTCAAAATCATAATCAGAAATATACATCAGAAGAAGAAAGAGTATTCCAAAAGAAAATGGAAAGAAAATTATATAAATTAAGTTCTAAATTACCTCAGGAATATTCTGATACGGTAAATTCATTTGTATTTTCTGAAAATGTTTTACTTGCTGTATTAGAAAAATTAGAAATCTCTAGTTTAGTGATTGGAAAAAATCAACCATTAAAAACAATGGTAAAAGAGAACGTATTTACAAATCATACGATTCCTGAAGGAATGTCAAAAAGTAAATTACAATCATTAGGTTATGTTTTTGATGTAGATCGTATTATTCATAATGTAACGACTAAGTTTTTATTAACATCAAAACGTTGTAGTTATCAAAATCCAAATTATCAATACCAAGACTTAAATGAAGGATATGGAATGTTAAAAAATTATCATTTAGGTTATGAAGTAGAAAATAAATATATTGCTGAAATTTATGATTCAATTATAAATACAGAAAAACAACAACATAGATAGGAGCGAATATGAGAAAATTATATATTGATTTTGATGGAGTCATTTTGGATACCATCCCAGTGATTTATAAGAGATTAGAAAAGAATCAAATTGATGTGACAGATGAAGCATCATTAGTTCAATTTTATGAAAATTTAGAATGGAAATCTTTAATACAAGAAGCAAGTGAGATACATCATTCAATTGCTTGTATTAAAAAAATTATTGCATCGCAAAAATTTGATGTAGCAATTTTGACTCATGTGAATTCTCAAAGTGAAATTTTAGAAAAAGTCGCATATTTGAAAGAGGTACTTCCTGGTATCACAATTATATCGGTACCAAAAAAGTTACATAAAACAGATATGGTAAATCCTAAAAATTCTATATTAATTGATGATTTTACTGGAAATTTAATAGAGTGGGATAAAAAAGGTGGAATTTCTATTAAATTTTCATTAACTCCAAAAGATAGAGGATTTCCAGTAATTGATCGTTTAGATACGATTTTAACAATGAATTATTTAAATGTGTAATAGAAAAGAGTGTAGTATGGATAAAGTATATAATGCATCATTAAAAATACAAGAATTAAAAAAATTAAAAGACCAAAATATGATAGAAGTTGTTTCTATGGTAGATAGTAAAGGGGAGTTTTTTCCTATGATAGCAATGAAAAAAGATATAGAACTATCTCCTTATTTACCTGGATATATTATAACGAAAGAAGGACATTTCATTCCTGTTGTAAATGGTGATACACATATGAATGTTGCTGATAAATATTTAGAAAAATATTTTCACCATAAAAGAAGTCCCTTTGTTTTTTACCTAGATGCTTTAGCGAAAGCTGGAGCTGTAATGTATATAGGGGGAAGATTATTAGAAGATGGTAGTGTTGATATGAGTCAACCAGATGGATTTTTATTAACGAAAACAGATCCTATTATGCTTCCAGAAGCAATGTTAGAAGCATTAGAGAGATTGGAATACAGTATTTGTGAACATGGTATGAAATTAAATTATACTGGTAACAGGAAATTTGAATCACCATTTGGAACAGATTTTGAAAATGGAAAAAATAGATAGTAGGTAAATATATGAATGAAACTTTTACTTCTATATTTGGAAATTCTTTTACAATTGATGAAGAAGTAATTCATAGAAGATATTGTTCTATTAGAGAAAATGGTTATTTAATCGTACCAGATGGTAGATTAATTGTAATTCCACCAGGAATACACCATGGTTCTGTATTTTTAGAATTTTTATCAAAGTATTTAGAACAAGATATTTCTAATATTAGAGAGAAATATCAAATTGTAGCTGATAATGGAATTATGTGTTTACCAATATTAGAAGAATATGGATTGATACCTTATTTTGGAATTGGATTAAATCCTGAAGTTCCAAAATATATGGAATTAATTTGTGAAAATAGCGAAATGTATCAAGTGGATGGAACATTATATATTCCAAGAAATTTCGATGAAATTTCAACAGAACAAATTAGAACTTGTCAAGAATTATTAAAGACAAACTTGTATTATAATGGAAAAGAAAAAAATAAAATATCAATTGGAAATGGAAAAGTTCATCATTGTAATTATAATAGCCTTGAATTTCTAAATATTTTAGAACAATTATTAAAAGAAAGAAAACAGTTTGTAAAGTAAACACTTAGTAATGCTAAGTGTTTTATGTTTATAATTTTTTAGCACTCACTATTGACGAGTGCTAAAAACAGTGCTATAATGATTATGTAATGAGTAATGAAGGAGGGGATTTATATGAATGGACAAAATCCATATGAACAAAATTTGCAAAAGCCACTTGAAAAGTATGGCCGTGATATTGTAAAAGCTGTTAAGGATAATAAGATTGACCCTGTAATTGGTCGTGATGAAGAAATTCGTAGTATTACCCGTATTTTATCTCGTAAGACAAAAAATAATCCGGTATTAATTGGAGAACCAGGTGTAGGTAAAACAGCAATTGTAGAAGGTTTAGCAGAACGTATTGTCAAAGGTGATGTACCTGATAGTTTAAAAAATAAGACAATTTGGGAACTTGATTTAGGAGCTTTAATTGCTGGTGCCAAATATCGTGGTGAATTTGAAGAGCGTTTAAAAGCAGTATTAAAAGAAATTAAAGAATCAGATGGTTCTATTATTTTATTTATTGATGAAATTCATATGATTGTTGGAGCTGGTGCTTTAGAAGGTGCTATGGATGCTGGTAATATGTTAAAACCAATGCTAGCTCGTGGTGAAATTCATTGTATTGGTGCAACAACATTAAATGAATATCGTAAATATATTGAAAAAGATGGAGCCTTAGAAAGACGTTTTCAAAAAGTTCAAGTTAGTGAGCCAACTGTGATGGATACATTGACAATTTTACGTGGATTAAAACAACGTTTTGAAGTATATCATGGTGTAACAATTAAAGATAGTGCTTTAGTTGCAGCAGCAACTTTATCTGATCGTTATATTACAGATCGTTTTTTACCTGATAAAGCAATTGATTTAGTGGATGAAGCTTGTGCAACGATTAAAGTACAGATTGATTCAGTGCCAATTCCACTTGATAAATTAACACGTGAAATTATGCAGTTAGAGATTGAATTACAAAGTTTGAAAAAAGAAAAAGATGAACTTAGTAAAGAACGTGTTATGAAAATTAAAGAAAAAATCGCAACGTTAAAAGAAAAAGAAGCAAAATTACGTGCTGATTGGGAAAGTGAAAAGAAAATCAACGAAGAAATTCGTTCTACAAAAGATAAATTACAACGTGCTCGTTTTGATTTAGAACAAGCAGAAAACAGGTATGATTTAGAAACTGCTGCAAGACTTCGCCATGGAGAAATTCCAAAATTAGAGCAACAACTAGATGAATTACATAAAAAGGATTCTTCTTCTATTTTGAGTGATATTGTTCGTGATGAAGATATTGCTGCAATTATTTCAAAATGGACAAATATTCCTGTTCAAAAATTAGTAGGTGGCGAAAAGGAAAAATTATTACATCTAGAAGAAAATATGAAAAAGCGTGTAAAAGGACAAGATGAAGCCATTAAACTAGTTAGTGAAGCTATTATTCGTGCTCGTGCTGGGATTAAAGATCCAAAACGTCCAATTGGTTCCTTTATCTTTTTAGGACCTACTGGAGTTGGTAAAACAGAAGTTGCTCGTACTTTAGCTTATGAACTTTTCGATGATGAAAGACATATGATTCGTATTGATATGAGTGAATATATGGAAGCACATTCTGTTTCACGTTTAGTAGGTGCTCCTCCAGGATATGTAGGATATGATGAAGGAGGACAATTAACCGAAGCGGTTAGAAGAAATCCATATAGTATCGTATTATTTGATGAAATCGAAAAAGCACATCGTGATGTATTTAATATTTTATTACAAATATTAGACGATGGACGTATTACTGATTCTCAAGGACGTACTGTTGATTTTAAAAATACGATTATTATTATGACTTCTAATTTAGGAAGTGAATATATTTTAGAGAATAAAGAGGATAAAAATGAATTAATTATGTCAGAATTAAGACATACTTTTAAACCTGAATTTTTAAATCGTATTGATGAAATTATTATGTTCCATAGTCTTTCTAAAGAAGTTGTATATGAAGTATTAGATAAGATTATTCAAGAAATTGAATTAAGATTATCAGATAAAAAAATTACGATTTCTTTAACCAAAGATGCGAAAAATTATATTATCAATCATTCTTATGATGAAAATTATGGTGCAAGACCAATTAAGCGTTATGTAACTCGTAATTTAGAGACTATGATTGCAAGTGCTATGATTGATGATAAAATTAAATTTGGTAGTCATATTACCGTAACAGTAAAAAATGATCAATTAATTTTAGAGTAAGTTCTTCTTACTCTTTTTTTATTGAAATCAATATGGTAAAATAGTTTATGAAGTGAGGGAACTTTATGGAAAAATATATACCAGACATGTATCAAAAAAGTATCTATGCAATTGATTATCACAAATTAAAAAATTGTGGTATTCGTTTTTTATTATTTGATTTAGATAATACATTATCATCAGTTGGTGAAAATAAGCCAACTGCAAAATTAAAAAAATTTATAGAAGAATTAAAACAAGAGTTTGAAATATTAATTTTTTCTAATAGTCCTAAAAAAAGAGTGATGGGATTTGCTGAAGAATTAAATATTAATGCTGTTTATTTTGCTTGTAAACCATTACGTAGAAAATTCGATTTTGTGCTTCAAGAAAACAAATTACAAGAAAACGAAGTAGCAATTATAGGAGATCAAATATTAACGGATGTTGTAGGTGGAAATAAAGTTGGAATTACAACTATTTTGGTAAATCCAATTAGTACGAAAGATGGTATTTGGACGAAATGGAATCGTCATAAAGAAGAAAAAATTATCAAAAAATTAAGAGCACGTGGTCTATTTACTAAGGGGAAATATTATGATTAAAAAATGTATTGGATGTGGTTCTGTTTTACAAGATAGTCATCCTGATGAAATTGGTTATGTGACAGATTTAGAAAAAGAACTATGTGAAAGATGCTTTAAAATTCGTCATTATAATCATTATCAAACAGTTCAAAAGACAAATCAGGAATATCAATCAATTTTATTGGATATTTCTAAAACAAATGATCTTGTTTTATTGATTGTAGACTTATTTCATATTAGTCCTGTAATTGAAGATATTCTTTCTTATTTAAAAAATAATCCTGTTTTACTTGTTATGACTAAAAGAGATGTGTTACCAAAAAGTATTTATGAAAAAAGATTATTAGATTATATGGATCAATATAGTTCATCATTTGTTGATAAGATTATGATTAGTAGTAATAAAAATTATCAATTTGATTTGTTGTATGAGAAGATAAAAACTTATCAAACGAGTTCTAAAGTTTATGTAGTAGGTCTTACCAATGCTGGAAAGTCAACAATGTTAAATCAGTTTATGAAAAATTATACTGACTTTAATCAATGTATTACAACTTCTATGCAACCTAGTACCACATTAGATACTATTGAAATTAAAATAGATGATACTCTAACTTTTATAGATACACCCGGTATATTAGATGAAGGAAATCTGTTAAATATTGTACCTTTAAAAATGATGAAAAAGATGATACCAAAGAAAGAAATAAAACCTATTTCTTATCAAATAAAAGGAACACAATATCTTTGGGTAGAAGATATTTGTATGATATCAGTAACAAACAATGATATTATTTTTTATATTTCTAATGTATTAAAACTAAATCGTTTTTATAAAAAGAAAGATGCTGGTAAATTGAAATGTCATCATTTTATAGTAGAGGAGAAAACGGATTTAGTAATTCCGGGTTTAGGATTTATTAAAATTATGAAAAAAGGAACAATTGATGTATATTTAGATGAGCGAGTAAAACCATTTATTAGAAAAAGTTTTATTTAAATATTTATCGCAAGATAAATATTTTTTTATTTATAAAATAGATAGACTTTATTTTCTATATATTTTATGGTATTCTAAATTTAGTAGACACTAGGTGATGACATGAGAAGTATGATGATGCAAACAACAAGATTACAAAAAGAATTGATTTTATATTCTTTAAACTTAGAAAAAGCAATTGATATCAATGATCAATATGGGGTTCTATATTATGATGTGTTATTACAATTTACTTGGAAGCAATTAGAAACGATTTATTCTAAATATGTAGATAGTAATGATTTAGTGATGACACCTTTTTGTAATCAGATTGCAAAAAGTTTGTTAGAAAGAGAAGCTCATTTACAAGATGAAGATTATCATTCTTTTTTGAAACTATTTATCGATGAATTATTTTCTAAATATGATATTACAAATTATGAAGTAATTTTTGAAAATATGGATTCATTCGGTGAAGTTTATATAGAACAACAAAAATATATCATTAAATTATCAAATTATCATATGAAAGATATTAATATTCGTTTTAATTTAGAAACAATTTTTTTACAATTGTTGAAAATTAGACAGATGAAATTAAAACAACAATCATGTACAGTTTGTTATACAAATTTAAAAAAGGAAAAAATAAAAGCAGTAAAAAAATATAGTCCATATTATTTTTATGATTTTGATTTTTATGAAGATTCACCATTAGAATTATATACAAATTTAGAATTTTTCTTGTATGTTGATCATATTTCTCCTCGAAAAAGAAAAGAGTTAGAACGAGAAATTAAGAAAAAAATGGATAAATATAAAACGAGACTTTCTTTAGAACAATTAAATCTAGTGCAAAGTAGATTTCAAATGAATAGTTATGATTTATTATTTGAAGAACATTTACAGGAATATTCAAGTTTATTAGAACAAGAAGTGTTTCAATTAGAATACCAAATTCAAGGTAAAAGAAGAACTTTATTAGATATATTTCTCTCTAATTCTAAATTACAAAAATTAGTTGATTATAAAAATACTAGTCTAGAAAATAAAGAAAAAGCTCAAGCTAAAATAAAGATTTTAAATCAAGTTATTGAGCATAGTGATTTTTCGCTTCACGAAGTAGGAGATGTGATTAAGTTTTTATTTACTTCTGGATTATTAGATCAAGAAAAGAAAGTAGATGAATCACTATTTGATATTTTAATGTTAAAATATCAACATATGATTTCTATTGGATGGTATCGCTTTTCTGATGAATATGTGAATTATTTAAATTTAGTAAAGGAAATTGAAAGTAAATTAATGATGCAAATGAAGAAGAATAAACAATTATCTTTAAAAAATTATCAACGCTATGTAGAAAATGAACAACAATTTAAAGAACATATTATTTATTTTGAAAAATTTAAGAATGAAATGAATCAATTTTTTGAAGAATTACAACAAGTGATTTCTATGTAAAGAGAATGAAATTCTCTTTTTTTTATTGGTAGACAATGATATAATAAGTATAGAATAGGAAAGGGGCATGATTATGTTAGGACAAATTGTTTCGATTGAAGAAAATATTGTTGTATTAAAATTAAATATTGATTTAACAAAATTTCAAAGTATAGTAAATTTATTTACTATTTTAGAAGAAGCAGATCAACGTTTAATTGGAGAAATTATTGATGTAAAAGATGGGAAGGCATATATTCACTTGTTAGGTGAGTTAAGAGGTGAAAATTTTGTCCCTGGGGTTAGTCATAAACCTTCTTTTGGAGCAAGTGTAAAATTGGTGAGTAAGGAACGTATGCCAATGATTATGAGTGTTGGGGAGTATCAAGAAGAAAAACATTTACTACTTGGAAAAAGTGTTGTTTATGAAGATATTGATATTGCTGTAGATGTCAATGGATTTTTTAGTAATCATTTTGCTATTTTTGGTTCAACTGGTAGTGGTAAATCTTGTAGTGTAGCCCGTTTATTTCAAAATTTATTTGAAAAGAAAAATTATATTCCATATCGTGCTAGTATTTTTATTTTTGATGCTTACGGAGAATATCATCAAGCATTTTCAAAATTACATGAAATTACTCCTGAATTAAATTTTAAAGCATATACTACTAATTTAGAGTTTGGTGATAGTGAAATATTAAGAATCCCATTATGGCTTATGGATGTAGATGATATTGCTATTTTGTTAGGCGCAGAAAAAGCAAGTCAATTGCCAATCTTGGAAAAAGCTTTAAAATTTGTAACTGTTTTTGCTCAAGAAGAAAGTGTTGTAATTAAATATAAAAACGATGTTGTAGCACGTGCTTTATTAGATATTTTATCGAGTGGTCGTGCTCCAGCTCAAATTCGTGACCAAGTAACGAGTGTTCTTACAAGTTATAATACAAAAGACTTGAATTTGGAAACAACAATTTATCAACCAGGTTATTCTAGACCTTTGAAGCAGTGTTTATTTATTGATGCTACTGGAAAAATTCGTGATATGGAACTTTTAATTAATTTCTTGAATACATTTTTGGAAGATAATTTAGAGTTAAAATTACCAGACGGATCTTTTAAATATAATTTAAGTGATTTAGCACGTGCTTTTGATTTTGCAATCATTAGTGAAGGGGCATTACTTTCAGAAAAAATATTTGATGATGTAAATTTATTAAAAGTTCGACTTCATACTATGGCAAATGGAGTAACAAGTACTTATTTTGATTACCCTAATTTTGTGACGAAAGAACAATATATTAGATTATTATTAACTGCTCCAAATGGAAAAAAAGCACAGATTATCAATTTTAATATTAACTATATTGATGATAGATTAGCCAAGACAATTACCAAAATTTATTCACATTTATTATTTGATTATTGTAAAGATAATCGCCAACATGGAACATTACCATTTCATATTGTGTTAGAAGAAGCACACCGTTATGTACAAAACGATAGTGATGTGTCTTTGATTGGTTATAACATTTTTGAACGTATTGCAAAAGAAGGACGTAAATACGGAGTTATTCTTGGACTGATTAGTCAAAGACCAAGTGAACTTTCTGAAACAACTTTATCACAGTGTAATAATTTCTTAGTATTTAAAATGTTACATCCACGAGATATTTCTTATATTCGTGATATGGTACCAAATGTGACAGAAGAAATTATGAAAAAAATTAGAGTATTACAACCAGGTTCTTGTATTGCTTTTGGGCTTGCTTTTAAAATACCAGTTATTATTCAATTTAAAATGCCTGATCCAACTCCATCTAGTGATTCATGTAATGTAAGTAAAGTATGGTTTGTAAATAGAAAATAGAGTAATTTGCTCTATTTTTTTATTGTGTTATCATAAAAATATTTTAAAGGGGAATGCTTATGTTTGAAAAGATGTTAACACAAGATACAAAAATATATCAATTTTCGTCTTATCATGAAAATGCAAAAGAACAATATCAAAAAGATTTCAACATTAAAAACATATCACACTTTTATAATCATTGGATTAAAACAAATGAGAAATATTATTATTATAAATATCAAAGTGCTACATTCCAATTAAATTTACTAAATGAATTGATTGGGGAGGCTTTATGTGATTATATGAAGTTAAATACAGTTCACTATATGATTGGTTATGATATCGATATGGAATGTCCTACTTTACTATCTGAAACTTTTAGAAAAAAAGGAAAAGAATATGTTACAATTATGGAATTACCTTATTTAAAATATATTGATACATATGATATATTTGATGAATTAGCACAACTAAATGACAAAAAAATACAAGTTCAATTTTTAGAACAATTAAAAAAAATGATTGTCTTAGATTTTTATATGGGACAAACTGATCGTCATGAAGATAATTATTTATTTGAAAAAAATGATGATGGTTATTTATTAGCGCCACTTTTTGATTTTGAAAGTTCCTTTCATCATTTCAATACATATGGAAATAATTTTTTTGCTTGTGATTTATGGAATAGTGAACAACAAAAAATGATTTACCAAGATGAAACCTTTCAAAAATTATTTGAACAAGTATATCATATTAATATGAAAAAGATATTGAATCAAATAGAAATGAAAAATCATTTAAAGATACCTAAAGAAATAAAAGATATTTATATAGACTATCAACAAGAGATGCAAAAGAAAATGAAACAAAAAAAGTTAATATAAAAACGTTCATTATGAACGTTTTATTTTTTTACCTTGATAACTATTTCTTTTTACCATTTCTTTATCAATATCATTTAATACACAAAATTTTTTTAATAGCCAAGTAGGGGTAATTAAGTCTTCTTTTACAGGGTCGCCAGTAATTCTATGAATGACAATTTCTGGTCTTAATAATTCTAATTCATCAATTACAATATCAATATATTCTTCTTTTGTTAAGACATGAAATGGCTTTTTTTGATATAAAATGGCAAGGGGAGTATCTTTTACAATGTGTAACATGTGAATTTTGATTCCTTGTATATCTAATTGGTTGATATGTTTTACTGTTTCAAGCATCATTTCTTTTGTTTCATAAGGAAGACCATTGATAATATGAACAATAACAGGAATATGACGAGCTCTTAATTTTTTTACCATATCATCGAATTCTTTCGTTGTGTGACAACGATTAATGATTTTACTTGTTGTTTCATGAATCGTTTGTAGTCCTAATTCTACCATAAGATAAGTTCTTTTATTTAAATCTTCTAAGTAATCGAGACATTCATCACTAATTGCATCAGGTCTTGTTGCAATGGAAAGACCAATGACATTTGGCATTGTTAAAACAGGTTCAAATTTCTTTTTTAGTTCTTGAACCGGGGCATAAGTATTAGTTCTAGCTTGGAAATAAGCAATTAATTTTCCATCAGGCCATTTTTTTCGCATCATTTCTAATCCTTTTTGAAACTGTATTTGTATTGGTTCAAATTGATTTCCAGCAAAGTCACCACTCCCACTTTTAGAACAGTATATACATCCACCATATCCTTTGGTACCATCTAAATTAGGACAAGAAAAACCACCATTTAAACTAATTTTAAATACTTTACTATGGAAAGTATGATGATAAAAGTAATTTAAAGTATGATATCTTTTATTGTCTAAAGTATATAAAAATGGGTTCATAGTATCCCTCCATTTTAAAATTATATCAAAAATTATGAGAAATTATGGAAAAAATATGAAAAAACTTACTTTTTTTCTATTTTTTCTATGTAAATCATGGGGAAATTTGCTATAATGTACTTGGAGGTAGAATATGAAAAAGTATAGTTTATTGAAAGCCTTAGGAATTTGTTTTTTTGTATTTGTTGTACTTTCATTCATTCTTCCTGCTGGAAGTTTTACAAGTGGCGAATTTACAAAAGCTACAACTGATCCAGTTGGAATTTTCGAATGGTTTTCAGCACCAATGAATACAATCGTTAACTATGGTATGTATGGTATCGTTTTCTTACTAATTGGAGGATTATATGGAGTATTAAACAAAACAGGTGTTTATACAAAAGTAGTTGACAATATGAAGAAAAAATATGAAGGAAAGGAGAAGAAATTCCTTACTATTTCTATTTTAGTATTTGCAGTACTTGCTAGTTTAACTGGATTAAATGTTGCTTTATTTATTTTAGTACCATTTATGGGAGCTGTTTTATTAAAATTAGGATTTAATAAGGTAACTACACTTCTTGCAACAGTAGGATCTATTTTAGTTGGTATGATTGGTAGTACATATGGATTTAATGTATGTGGTTATATCAATTACTATTTTAGCTTAGATATGAATAATGCAATCTTGGTAAAATTAGGATTTTTAGCTGTTTTAGTAATTTTCTATAATTATATGGTACGTAAAAGTGCTAAAGTAGAAAAAGTAAAAGTAGAAGAAAAAACGACTGCTTCAGCTAAGAAAGAAACAGCTAAAAAAACAGCGAAAGCTGAAACAAAAAAATCTACAGCTAAGAAAACTACTAAGACTACAAAAACAACAAAGAAAGAAACTGCAAAGAAAACAACAAAGAAGAAATCATCAAAGAAAAATACAATGAATGAAGCAGTAAAAGACGATGTATTAGTAGTTCCTTTATATCAAGAAACTGAATCAAAGAAAAAGAAAAGTGCAACTCCTATGATTGTTATTATGACAATTATGTTTGTACTTGTATTAGTTGGTATGTACAATTGGAGATATGCATTTGGAATTGATATGTTTGAAAAATCATATGAATCAATGATGAGTGTTGAGGTAAATGGATATGCAATTGTTCAAAATATTTTAGGATATGTAAATCCAATTGGATATTTTACAGTATCTGAACTTGCAACTATTTTAATCATTACTGCTTTCTTAATTGGATGGCTTTATAATTTAAAATTCAAAGAAAGCTTAGATGCATTTATTGATGGTATGAAAGAAATGCTTCCAACAGCATTCTATGTTACAATCGCAAATGTAATTTTAGCTATCATTTCTTCTTCTAGTACAGGAGGAAATATCTTCTTTACAATGAGTGATTGGATTTTAAATCTTACAAAAGGATTTAATGCCTTTACAACTGCACTTGTTGCTTTTGTTGGAGGAATTTTCTATAACGATATGCCATATTTAGTAAATGCAA
The DNA here is from genome assembly GCA_945872435.1 of uncultured Mycoplasmatota bacterium. Lineage (GTDB taxonomy): Bacteria > Bacillota_I > Bacilli_A > RF39 > UBA660 > UMGS2016. The sequence goes on along the minus strand of CAMBYP010000025.1, from coordinate 3,941 downwards.
TGGCTGATACAATGATGACAAAATATACAAATTCTGCAATGTACCCATTAATTGGACTTATTTTCCAATCAATGCATGGGCTAGTAATGATGCTTGTACCAACTAGTATGATTTTAATTGGTGGACTTTCTTATTTCCATGTATCATACAAAGAATGGTTCAAGAATATTTGGAAATTACTTTTAGGATTATTAGTAATTACAATATTTGCAATTACAATTCTATTCTTAATTGTGAAATAAAAAGAAAATTGTTACAATTTTCTTTTTTTTATGCATATGGTACTTTTTTTAAAATTATGTTACAATATATTTATGAAGAATTTAGAAATTAAGATACATGGTACATATTATCCTGTTGTTATTGATAAAAAAAAGAATAAAAATACATATATTCGAGTGAATCAAGACTTAGAAATTTATGTAACAACATCTTATTTTACGACAAACAAAGCCATTATGAAATTAATAAAAGAAAATGAAGATTCTATTCAAAGAATGATAGATAAAAGAAAAAAAGAATTAATTAGAAAGGATCAATTTTATTATTTGGGTCAAGAATATGAAATTTATATGATGCCTACCAATCAGCAAGTAGAAATCATAGATCAAACTATTCTAATTCCATCAGAAAAAGAATTACAGAAATTTTTGAAAAAACAGATGAAAGAAATATTTACTGCTCATTATGATTATTGGTATTCTAAATTTGAAGAACCAATTCATAAGCCAAAATTAAAATTTCGTAAAATGAAAACAAGATGGGGTGTTTGTAATCGTCGTGATGATAGTATTACTTTAAATACAAAATTATTAGAATATGATACAAAATATTTAGATTATGTGATTATTCATGAATTATCACATTTAGTACATTTTGATCATTCTGCAGATTTTTGGAATGTTGTAGGTAAATATTGTAGAGATTATAAAATACTTAGGAAAGAAATGAGAGAATAAGTATGAAAAAGAAATTACTTTGTTATATGATAATTTTTAGTATCATTTATTTTTCATTTCCAATTTTTGGTCAAGCCAAAACAGTTGGCGACTTGATGAATGAATTAAATGCATTAGAGGCAAAAGAAAATCAAAATAAACAAGATAAAGCACTTACACAAAGTGAAATTACAAAAGCAAATCAAAATATTGATCATATTAATGAAACCGTTACAAAAGCAAAAGAAGATATTGAAAAATTATCAGTTGAAATTGAAAACTTAAATAAAGAAATTGAAAATAAAGATGAAGAAATAAAAAAATTAATGAATTTTTTACAAATTTCTAATGGTGAAAATGCATACTTGGAATATGCATTTGGAGCTAAAGATTTTACTGATTTTATTTATCGTATGGCAATTTCTGAACAATTAGCTGGTTATAATGATAAGTTAATGAAAGATTATAATCAGATGATTGTAGATAATAAAAAGAAACAAGAAGATTTAAAAAATCAGCAAGTGGTATTAAAAGAACAAAAAGAAAAATTAAATCAAGAATTAGCAAAACTAGGAGAAAAGATGTCTAGTTTAAATTCCACTTCTATTACTTTAGCAGAAGATATTAAATTACAAAAAGAAATTGTTCAAATGTATCGTGATTTAGGTTGTAAAGATAATGAAGATATTGATGTATGTGGACGTAGTATGTTACCTCCTGGTACTAGTTTTTTAAGACCAATGGTAAGAGGACATGTAACTAGTGAATGGGGTAGTCGTTGGGGTTCTTTTCATGAAGGAATTGATTTATCTGTCAAACCAAATAGTAATGTTCCTGTATATTCAACTGCATCAGGAATTGTTGCTGCTATTCGTGTAAGACAATCTTGTGGTGGAAATATGGTCCTAGTTCATCATAATGTCAATGGTAAAACTTATACAGCAATGTATGCTCATTTAAGAAGTATTAACGTGTCAAAAGGACAAAGAGTAACACAGAATACACAAATTGGAGTTATGGGTGGAGATCCTAGTATTGAAACATTTGATAAGTGTTCTACAGGACCACATCTTCACTTTACAATTTCAAAAGGTTTATATGCGACAGATTATACAAGCTGGGATACATTAATTGATCGTAGTATTGATCCACGTAGTGTATGTAATTTTCCAGCACTTGGTGTAGATTTTACAAATCGTTCTATTAAGTATTAAAGAAACATTGTTTCTTTTTTACTATCCATGTATAATAAAGTTGGTGAATGACATGAAGAAATTATTGACAATGATAATCATCAGTTTTATGATTTGTGGATGCAATCAAAAAGAAAAACTAACAAAAGAAATGTTAGAATATCAAAATATTGTAAATACATTAAAAGAAAAAGAAATAGAAAATAAAAATTTACCATGTCATTTAGAAATAAAATTAGAAACTTCAAAGAATCATGAATTAATGTATACATTTTCACTAGATCAACCAAGTGAGGCAATGTATGATGTAAAAGCATTAGTGATTTCAGAAAAAGAAACGAAAAATAGTTATCCCAGTATTGGTATATTAGATGATCCACTTCATTTAGTTCCCAATCAAATTGATGTAAAAAATAATTATGCTAAAGGAATTATATTAGTAGGTTATTTAAGTACTAAAAAAGAACCTAAAAATTATCATGATACATTTCGTCTTTATTTAAATTACAAAACAGAAGATGGAAAAAATAAAACAATTTATTATGAGAAAAAAATATGACAAAAAAAATCATAAGAGATTGTTATACTAATCATGGTGATAATATGAAAGTAAAAGTAATTGATGAAGCACATGAAAAAGATTTAGAAGCTTCTGTCAATCAATTTTTAAGTGATTTTAAGGGTGAAATTTTAGATATGAAATTTCAAGTAGCAGTAGCAGTGTCAGGAGAAGATCAAATTTATTGCTTTTCTGTATTAATACTTTATCAATAGTAAAGGTTGTGAGTTATGAAAAAAAATTCGTTTTTAGGTGGGGCAGTTATCTCTACTTTAGGAATTGTAATTACCAAAATGATTGGTCTTTTATATGTAATTCCTTTTTATGCAATTATAGGAGTACAAGGAGGAGCTTTATATAGTTATGCATATTCTATCTATGCGATATTTTTAAGTTTATCAAATAGTGGAATTCCTGTAGCAATTAGTAAAGTAGTCAGTGAATATAACGCATTAGGGTATCATTATACCAAAGAAAGAGCTTATAAAATTGCATCATTGGTACTGTTATGTTTAGGCTTTTTCTTCTTTCTTGTTTTAATTATTTTCGCACCAACAATTGCCCAAGTGATATTAGGAGATATTAAAGGTGGAAATACCATTGAAGGAGTTACTTTAGTCATTCGTATTGTTGCAACAGCGCTTTTAATTGTACCAATTGAAAGTGTTACGCAAGGATACTTACAAGGACAAAAGTTTATGTTAGAGCCTAGTATGGCAAATGTAATAGAACAAATAGGAAGAGTTACTGTAATTTTAGTAGGTAGTTTTTTAATGTTAAATGTATTCCATTTATTATTAGAAAGTGCTGTTGGAATTGCTGTCTTTGGAGCGACAGTAGGAGCTTTAATCGCATATTTTTACTTATTACAAAGAATTCATAAAAATAGAAAAAAATTACATCGTGATGAATTACCACTTCCTAAAGAAAGAAAAATTACAAATAAAGATATATTAAAAAAGATTATATTTTATGCTTTACCATTTGTAATTATCGATGTATTAAATTCTGCTTATGGAATGGTAGATACTTTAACAGTAGTAAATACCATGACAGATTTAGGATATAGTGCCAAAGTAACAGAAACATCCATTGGAGTACTAACAACATGGGCTACCAAATTAAATATGATTATCGCAGCTGTTGCTTTAGGAATTTCTACTAGTTTAATTCCTAACTTAGCAGCTAGTAAAGCAAAAAAAGATTATCAAGATATTTCTCATAAAATGAATCAAGCATTAAAAGCATTAT
>CAMBYP010000024.1 GCA_945872435.1 uncultured Mycoplasmatota bacterium | reverse complement strand
GCAACTGACTCTTAATCAGTGGGTCTAGGGTTCGAATCCCTAACAGCCCACCATAATGATAATAAAGAATTGTCATAAAGCAATTCTTTTTTTGTTATAAAAATCATGTTATAATACATTTGAGGTGAAATTATGAAATTAATATCATGGAACGTTGCTGGTTTAAGAGCTTGTTATAAAAAGGGATTCTTAGATTTTTTTGAAAAAGAGAACGCTGATATTGTTTGTTTACAAGAAACCAAAGTATTAGAAGAACAACTTCCTTTTCATATAGATAATTATTATATGTATTTAAATCCTGCTGAGAAGAAAGGTTATTCCGGTACAATGATTTTAACCAAAGAATTACCACTTCAAGTATTTTATGGATTAGATATTGAAAAACACGATCATGAAGGACGTGTTATTACTCTAGAATATCAAGACTTTTACGTAGTCACTGTTTATACTCCTAATGCGAAAGCTGGACTAGAAAGACTAGATTATCGTATGGAATGGGAAGATGATTTTAGAAAGTATTTAAAAAGTTTAGAAAAAACAAAACCAGTTATTTGTTGTGGTGATTTCAACGTAGCTCATCAAGAAATCGATTTAAAGAATGCCAAAGCAAATATTGGAAATGCGGGATTTACTTATGAAGAAAGAGAAAAGTTCAGCCAATTATTAGATTCTGGTTTTGTGGATACTTATCGCTATTTATATCCTGATAAAGAAGGAATGTATTCTTGGTGGAGCTATATGCGAAATGCTCGTGCCAATAATGCCGGTTGGAGAATTGATTATTTTATTATGTCTAAAGATTATATTTCACATTTAGAAGATGCTATGATTTATACAGACGTATTTGGTAGTGATCACTGCCCAATTGGTATCTTATTAAAAAAATAATATCCTAGTGATATTATTTTTTTTGCCATAATTGATAAAGATATCGATGTTCTTCATATTTTTGCTTTTTCTCTAATACTTTTTTATAATTTTTTCGTAATTCTTTAATTTTTTGATAATTATCATACTTATCCAAAGAAATTCTTGTCACCACAAAATCAACTGTTTTATGACGAATTGCTCGTTCTTGTTCTTGAATATTTTCTGGGAAAATAGCATTAGAAATATTCTGTTTTTGAAAATAACGAATATTTGGAATAATCCCTGTTGTTGTATAAAAACCACCATCTAAAAATCCATAATTTAATAAAGTTGGATTTTTTACTTCACTCACTTTAGAAGCAACTTGATATTGAACCAGTTCTTGTTTATTATATCCTATTTGAATCATTTCAGTATTTTTACATCCATAATAACTAAGTCCTACCAAAAGTGTAATATATATCATATAATGTGCTAATTTAGAATGGTTCCAATTGACATCATAAATAGGCTTCACATAATAAGCAATTGCCACAATACCAAAAATTAAAAATGGTGATAAAATCAAATAGTAATAACGAAAAGAAATTCCTCCACAAAATACTCCAAAACAAAGAAATAAATATAAAGAAAAAATCATTCCTTTTTTAAATTTTGTTTTAACAAATAATTGATCAAAAAATAATGTACAAAAACCAATTATAAATGGAATTCCAAAACCTAAATTTTGTGCCATAAAAAAGATTGGTTTATTTAACATACTAAATAATTTCATAATAAATGGTTCCGTAGAAGGATAATATTGTATATTAAAAATCACATAGGAATCTATCCATGTTTTTATTGCATGGTAACTACCAAAATAAATAATCCATGGAATTATTGGTACAATCATCCCACTTAAAAAAATCACACACGCTAATATACTTTCTTTCCATCTTGTTTTAGATAATAGAAAGAAGAAAATTGATGCCATCCATGCCAACCAAAATCCTAATAATGTAAATTTCATCATGGCAATCATACCAGCTATTATCCCATTTATAAAAATCATCCTTTTTTCAGGAATTTCTTTTTCACTTTTCAAAAATTCAACAAACGCATATAAACTATACATCATCATAGGAAGTGCAAACTCTTCAACACTACCACCATGAGTAAATGCAGGTAAAGTAAAAATTAAAAAACTAATTACAGGAAGCGCTAATAAACTTGTTTCCTGTTTTAAATATAATCGTAAAAAACGATAGGCATAATATAAAAAAATAGAGAAAGAAACCAGTTCTAATAAAAAAACACCAATAAAAGTACGATAGGAAATTAAACTAGCAATTCCATAATATAGGAATAATAATGGTCCTTTTTGATCAAAAATATCTACATATAATATTTTTCCATTCATCATACTTTTTCCTACTGTAAAAAAGCAATTACCATCAACCCAATCATTAAATGGATATAAAAAAGAATTTTTAGAACATATCATTAAAAATAAAAAGGAAAGGACTACACAATATAACAGAACCTTTCCTGTTTTTATCCACTTTTTTCTCATCACTAACCCAACTTTCTAACTGTATTATAGCATAAGAAAATAATGAAAATATTACAATTTTGTCACGTCTTCTTTTTCTTTTCCAAACACAATGGTTGATTGATTTTTCAGGTTTTCTTTTTCTCTTGTAATAGCTTCTTTTAACTCTAAAAGTGCTTCATAATTTTTTTCATGATAAAAACCACCATCTAAAATTTGTTGATAATCTGTATAAATAAGTAAGTGATATCCATTTTTTTCTTTCTTTAATTCCATATTTTGGATTGTATTAATTTTAATTCGTTGATGAATACATTGATTCTTATTCAAATGAAATTGATATGAAAAAATATGAAGATAATAAATACTATCTAAATAAATAAATTGATAGTTCCTAGTTAAAGAATTTACAAAGTCTAACCTAATTTTTGAATTTTGACTATGTAATCTCATTTCTTTTATATTTGCTTTTACACGGTATCTTTTTAAATAATGATTATCAATTCCATGTTCTATGACTGCAAATAAAATGATAATACCCCATACAATAATAAATAAAATTAAATTTTGTGATTCTGTTAAGGTAACTTGCTGGTCTGTAAATAATTCATACATTTTAATGAATGGTTGTGCTAAAGATTGTGAAACATAAGAAATATCAGTCAATTTATATACTTGATTAAATATTCTACTCCACAAATTAAAAAAATAAGCATCTACAAAAAATAATAAAAATAATGTTGCATATCTTTTACTGACAATACTTACTAAAACTAAAAATAAAATAAATTGAATTATCGTTTGTAATATTTCCATGTTATCACCTAACCAATTTCATTATAACAATATTTTTTTGTTTTTACTACAATATACAGATGAAATGACATTTTTTTACAAAATTAAAATAAGTATCAAATACTTATTTTAGTTTCGTTTTCATTCCTTTTAAACCTTTAACACCTTTGATTCCATCAAAATTATTTAAAATATTCGTATCAAAAGAAGTTACTTTTTGATTCTTTTTACGATAATCTTTAATAGCAATTGTAATCATATCGTCTAATAACTCAGTATATGGTTTCCCAGTTGGTTCCCATAAATAGAATGATAAACTTCCAGGTATTGTATTTGGTTCATTTACATATACTTTTTCATTTTTCTTATCGATTAAAAAGTCAATACGACATAAACCACTTAAATTTAAAGCACGGAAAGTTTCAATTGCAATTTCTTGCACTTGTTTTTGTAATTTTTCATTAATACGTGCTGGAATAATACGATCTGTACTAGCCATTCCTTTACTTCCACCTGTTTTTTTAGAACCTTTACCATTACCTAAATATTTATCTTTATATGTTAAAAATTCATCTGTACTCATAACTTCTTCAATCACACTTAATGACTGATATTCATAATCACCTAGTACACTTTCATTTACTTCTACTAAATTTTCAACTGCTTTTTCTACTACAATTTTTGTATCATATTCCATTGCTTCACGAATTGCTTCATCTAATTTTGCTTCTTCTTTTACAAATACAATTCCTACACTACTTCCTAATGTAGCTGGTTTTACAATAACTGGAAAACCAAGTTTTTTTACATTATTTGTAATACGATCTGGATTTTCTTGATATTCTGTATCATAAAACCACGTATAATCTACAATTGGTAAATCTGCTGCATCTAATACTTGTTTCATAACAACTTTATCTTGTCCCATCGCAGCCCCTAATACATGACTACCAACATAAGGAATACCAATCGTATCTAAGTAACCTGCTAATGTTCCATCCTCAGCATTGTTTCCATGAACAATTGGAAAAGCAATATCAAGTTCTGCTACATTTCTTTTGAAAAAGCCTAATGATTGTAAATAAAACTTTCCTTTTTTATTATATAGTACAACTGGCTTCGCATATCTTTTTAAATCTTCGAAATCTTTATATAAAGAAATATCAGTTAATAATTTCCCTGTATACCATTGTCTATCTTTATCAATATAGATTGGTATAATTTCATACTTATCTTGATTCATGTGTTCCATAGCTTGAATGGCCGAAATAATACTTACTTCGTGTTCTACTGTGGCACCACCAAATATAACTCCTACTTTAATTTTCATATTAACACTTCTTTCTATTTTTCATTATATTGATCAGGTAAATCATTTTCAAATAATGCATATAAATCTTTTTTATTTTCTTTCATTTGTTGTAATAATTGATATGATAATACAACATTATTAATAACATGTATTTTTTCTTTTGGATAATTTTCTAATTGTAACCCTTCTAAAATTGGTTTGGTCTGTTGCTCTCCAACTAAAATAACTTCATCACATACTTCAGCAATCTGACGTCCAAATTCTAAATTTAATTCATATTCACGATTTCCAAGTTCAATCATTCCCGGAGTAACAATAACTCTCTTACCAGGCATTAATTTTAGAACATCAATTGCTGCCTTTGCACCCACAGGATTTGAATTATAATCATCATGAATAATATGAATATTTCCCATTTTCTTTAATTCTAAACGATGAGCAATTGGCTTTACTTTTTTTACACCAAGAATTAATTTATCTTTAGAGATTCCAAATGCATTGCCAAGTGCTAAAGCACCTAAAATATTATACACGTTATTTTTTCCAAGTAAACATGTTTCAAAATGATATACAGTATCATCACCTTTAAATGTACAATCAAAACTAGTTCCATGATAATCAAACTTTAAGTTAGTAGCTCGAACATCTGCATCTTCACTATCGATACCAATCCAAATAACACGACAATGATTCTTTAAATGATAAGAAACTTGTAATTCATCATCACGATTTAATACTGCAATCCCATCTTCTGGTAACGACTCAATTAATTCAAACTTTCCTTTTTGAATATTTTCTTGACTGCCAAATGACTCTAAATGAGCTGTTCCCACTTTTGTTAAAATACCATATTGTGGTTTTACAAAATCACAAATTTTTTTAATATCGCCTCGTTGAAAAGCTCCCATTTCAGCAATAAAAATCTCATTAAATTTATCTAAATAATTATTGACTGTTAAAATCATACCATAAGTCGTATTGTAATTTTTTGGAGTTGTACTAGAAATAAAATCCACATTTAAAATATCATTTAAAATATTTTTACAGCTTGTTTTTCCATAACTACCAGTAATTCCAATTACTTTTAAATTAGGCATTGCTTTTAATTTCTTTTTTGCTTTTCTTTTAAAATGCAAGAAAACTTGATGTTCTACTGGAATATTTACAATATTAGCAAACATTACTACAAAATAATTAATATATACTAATGCTCCCATAATAAAATAATAAATACCAATATATTCTTCTAGATATCCCAATGAAAAACCAATAAATGGAATAAAATATAAAAGTGTAATTGTAACAAGCAATCTTTTTACACGCGCAGTAATTGCTAGTTTTATTTTTACTTGTTCTTTTTTAGTCGCATAATAGTTTTGATATAAAACAACTAAATAAAATAATGCAAATAAAATCATGCAAACATGCGCAGGCATAGTAATAAATGCCGCAAATATTACAAAAAACATATCTACTGTCAAAAATACTTTTGTTGGATTTTTCAACAACCATTTTAAATATCTATGATTTTCATCATAAAAGTTTAATTGTAACATATGAATACTTTTTAATGAAACAAAATACATATACATAAAAAATGGGATAAAAGATAATAAAAATAATGTATTCATATTATTTCTCACTTCCTAAAAAATTTTTAATAATTCTTACTGTTCTTCCTAAATCTTCTAAATATGCATAATGTGTACAGCCTTCATACTCAATTACAGCCGCATCTTTTAATAATGACTCTAATTCATATGCATCTTGTAATGGAACCGCTTCATCTAGCGTTCCCCATATAATAATCGTTGGACATGTTATTTTCTTCACTTGGTCTGTAATATCATAATTAACCGTATTCACCATGATTTTTCTCATCATCGGTGTCGCATTACGGTAATCACTACTTCCCATATGTTTTTTCGCATATTCTTCAAAGTGATTTAAAATTGGAACTTTTTTTAATGATTTTAAAAGTCTCATTTTAAAAGTTTCATTTTTGATTGCTTTTTTAAATGGACTTCCAAACAATACTAACTTTTCTACAGGGTATTTACTAGCATACAATAAACTTAATTTTCCCCCAAAAGAATGCCCAATCAGAATTGGATTTTTGATTTTTAATTGATCTAATAATTTTTTTAACACTTCAACAAACACATCTACCTGCCATGGTTCCTTTGGCTCTTCTGATAATCCATGCCCCGGTAAATCAATAATGGTTACTAAATATTCTTTTTGTAAAGCGTCCCCTACTGGTTTCATCATTTGAATATTTTGTCCCCAACCATGTAATAAAACAACATCTTTTCCTTCTGGATTACCATAGGTAATGCTGTTGATATTAATACCATTTATTTTGTTCATACTATTATTCACCAAAATAATTATACCATGATTTATAAAAGATTACTATGTAATTATGAAAGAAAAAAAGTGATTTTTTTCAAATCACTCTTTGATTTCTTTTTTATTTGGTAAAAAATAAAGCATCATAAAACAAATTAACATAATTCCAAATAAAATATCAATCCATAAAGTCTGATACTTAATTACCAGTGGTATGAATAAAATGGATGTAAGATTTAAAAATATATGAAATAAAATTGGACCTGTAATTGATTTTTCTTTTTCTAAAGCATCTAATACTAAAAAACTAGTAACTAGTGCAGTAAGCATACTATAAATTGTAGTATGACATAAAGTAAATAGAACAGTAACAAAAATAATAGCTCTCATATTTTTCATATATTTTTTGGCTTCTTGATATAAAAAGCCACGGAATAGTAATTCTTCTAGCACTGGACCAATAAAAGCAGTACTTATAATTCTTCCAATATAAAACCAATCATAAATAACTTCAATACGATTTAAAGATGGAGTAATAGGAAGCATCCTTTCTAACTTTATGAAAAATAGATTAATGACAAAAGAAGTAACTACTCCAAATAATGAATAATAAACCATTTTAAATTTCTTTAATTGAAAATGATTGATATTTTCTTTGCGATATTTTTTATAAAATAATGGAAAAAATATCAAAAAAGTAAAAGCCGTAGCTGGAAACAAAATAGTACGTAAACGATCTTGCACTTCAAACTCAACAAATGAAATTGGTTTTATCATTTGTAATAACAAAAACATTGCGACAATTACAAGAATTTGGCCAATTCCAAATAGAATTGGCCACATAATTAATTGTATAATTTTTCTTTTATTATTTATTTTTGTCATGATTGTTTAACATTTCTTGAATCGTAGTACCTAAAGTCGCAACGTTTTGTAAATCAGATGGAACTATAATTTTAGTAGATTGGCCATCAGCTACTTTCTCTAATGATTCTAAACTTTTTAAAGTTAAAACTGCTTGATCAGCTTTTGCATTTTTTAAAAGTTCAATTCCTTTTGCTTCTGCTTCTTTTCTTTTTATAAGGGCTTGCGCTTCACCTTCTGCAATACGAATCTCACTTTCTTTTTTTGCTTCTGCTCTTAAAATTGCGCTTTCTTTTTCTCCTTCTGCAATTAAAATACTAGATTTCTTTTCTCCTTCAGCTTGTAGAATCTTCTCACGACGTTCACGTTCAGCACGCATTTGTTTTTCCATTGCTTCTTGAATATCACGAGGTGGAATAATATTTTTTACTTCAACTCGATTTACTTTAATTCCCCATGGATCTGTAGCTTCATCTAAAATAGCACGCATTTTAGAATTAATAAGATCTCTACTAGTCAATGTCTGATCCAATTCTAAATCACCAATTAAATTACGAAGAGTTGTAGCTGTCAATGTTTCAATAGCAGCAATTGGATTTTCTACTCCATATGTATATAATTTTGCATCTGTAATTTGAAAATAAACAACTGTATCAATTTGCATAGTAACATTATCTTTTGTAATTACTGGTTGTGGTGCGAAATCTTTTACAATTTCTTTTAAACTTACTTGATTTGCAACACGATCAATAAATGGTAATTTAAAATGTAATCCATTCGTCCAAGTCACATAATAAGAACCAATACGTTCCACAACATACGTACTTGCTTGTGGTACTACCCTAACACAAGCAATAATTAATACTACAATTAAAATTAAAATAACTAATAAAATATCCATATTTTTTCCTCCTTAATTTTCAGTTGTTTTTTCAACAACTAACTTTACCCCTTCTATCTTTTTTACTGTTACAATACAATCTTTTTCAATACTTTCATCACTAATTGCTGTCCATCTTTTTCCAACTACTTTTACTTCTCCAGGATTTCTTTTTGAAATTTTTTCAGTCACAACCCCTTCCATACCAATCACACGATCTAAGTTTGTCTTTTCTTGTTTAGGATGAATCCATTTCATCAATATTGGTTTTGTAAAAATAAATAAAATAAGTCCTAATACGACAAAAACAAACATTTGAATCAATATATTATCTATTACAAATGATAGTATTAAAGTCACCAACCCACTCATTACAAACCAAATGGTAGTTAAATTCACCGTCATAATTTCAATCAATGCAAGTATAATAATAATTCCTAACCACATATAAAACATACAGTATCACCCTACTTACATTATACTACAAAACTTTTTTAGTACAACAAAAAATAATGAGATGATATCTCATTATTTTAGATTATAAGCTTTTTCCGCCCATTTCTTCTTCTGGAGCTGGTAAACCAAGTGGTTGTGCTTCCATATTTTTATAAAGATCACTTACTTGGGCTAGACTATTGATTCCATAATTTTTTAAATATTGTAATTGTGCTTTATTCACTTGTTTTCTAGCATCAATATCTGCTCTTTTTTTAGCAAGTAATGCCGCTTCTTTATTTAATGCTTCTTCTTCTAGCTCAATTTTCTTAATTTCATATTGAGCAACTATTTTTGCCTGTTTTGTTTGTAAATCATTTTTTGCTTGTTCTAACTGACTTAATTTTGTTTGCATACTACGAATTTGACTAGCATTAACAGTACGAGCTTTTTGATTTGCAAACTCATTGATTTGAGCTTCTTTTACATCATCAGCAAGTGTATTTAAATACATTACATATTCTGGATTATTCATAATTTCTTCCTTGAAATTATCGCCATTCTGATAAGCTGCTAACATACCTTGATAATCATTCAAATCTTTTTCTACACTTGCTAAATTTTCAGAAATACCTTTCATTTCTACAGCAAGCTTTCTATCTAACTCTTTATAATCTACATCTTTTACTTGTTCTAGACTAGCTGTTGCTTTCGTACTAGCCAATTGTTCCTGTAATTCAGAAACCATTTCTTGTCGTTGACTATTTTCCTTTTTTAACTTTTCATTTTCTTGTTTTAAACGATTAAAGATTGTTTGTGTTTGCAAATCAATAACCTGTTCAGCCGTCATTTTTGGTTTTTCTTCTTCCTTCTTTTCCTCATGATTTTGTTCTATTGTTTCTACTGTTGCTTCTTGTTCTTTCTTAGTTTCTTCTGGAGTGTTTATTTTTTCTTCTTTCTTTTCTACAGTAACACCTGTAATACGGTTCATTTCCGCTTCAAATGAGGCAATTAAATCTTCTTTTTTATATTTGATAGCATCAGCAAACGTTTCATTTTTTAACGCTTCTAAAGCAGTAGCTAAATTCTTTTTAGCACCTTCCATATTCAATTTTGCTAAACTTTCATATTTTTCAAATTTTGTTTTATATTTCAAATAAACAGCCTTATTTTGTAATTCAGCTTCTGCTTGGGCAATTTGATTTTCTATTTTACTTTTTGCGTCATCTATCATTTGAGTATTACAAACAGCATAAATTTGTTTAATTGTGTCTAATGATTTCTTTTCATCATCGATACTATGCTCTTGATCATCACCAATACTATGGTGTAAATCAGATAACATAGTTTCAAGTTCAGTACCTTTTTTACTCAAATGTTCAAAATAAGAAGTTTTCATTTCTTCGTATAGTTTTGTAACTCTATCAATTGATTCTTTAACAAATTTATCATTCTTTACATTTTCATCATAAGAATTCACTAAATTTAACATACTTGTAGCTTTATCAAATTTTTCTTGCATACCTTCAAGTGTTACTTCACCATTCTTAATTCCTTTAGTCATAATTGTATGACAATGATTACTAATTTTGTAACAAATTTCTTTTACTTTTGTACATTCTTTTTCAAATTGTGTTAATTCTTGATTCACTTCTTGTTCTGCTTCTTTTTGATTTTTAATACCCTTAAACTTTGATAATACTTTAATCCAAATTGCATCTGGTAAATTACGAGCAGCAAGTTTAATTGTTCCCCATTTATTTTTTAGATTTTCTTTACGTTCTATTGTTCCTGTAGTATGTTCAATAAGATTCCCATCTTTATCACGACGATTACCTAAAAGTTTTGCGTCAAACTTTGCTAATTTACTATCATTTTTTTCTAATTCACGCTTTACTTGTTCTATTTTTATGCGATAAATTGATTGAAGTCCCAATGGCATTGCATCAATTTCTTTTTCAAATTGTTGCACGTCTTCATTCCATTTATTCAAATTCGCTTTATGCTTATCATAATCTTGCTTATTACTCATATGTTTATAAACATATTTGCGATTACTTCTAATGGTACCAATTAAAATATTCAACTCATTTAATTTTAAATTACCTTTTTTATTGCTTAATTTAGAAACATTTTCTTCAGAAATACCCACTTTTTTCTTTTCTTGATCTTGATCTTCTACAATAACTGGTTCTACTACTTCTTCTTCCACTGATTTTTCTTTTGATTCTGGTTCATTAGAAGATGCTGGAATTGTAAACAAATATGAATTAAATTGTTGCAATAAACTATCAATTGTCGCTTGATCAATTCCCGCTTGTAAAAGAATTTCATTGTATTTTGCATCATATTCTTCTTTACTTAAATTTGGATACTTATCACGATCATTTAATAAGTATTTCACCATTTCTTCTTCAGTTGATGCGACTTTAAGATTAGCGATTAACTGACTTGTTGCTTCATATTCTTTTGCTAAATCGGTTAAATCAAATGATTTTGCTAAATGACTCGCTTCTTCAAACACATCTTCATTTTTGTGTTTTTCCATCATAGAGCGAAAAGTATCTTCGTGAATTTCACTTTCATTATTATTTACCATATCAAGTAGTTCTTGATATAATTTTTTTTCCGTTTCATTATCAAAACTACGGTTATTCACTGTATTTTCTGGCATCTATATCACTCCTTATTTGCTTTAATTACTTGACGCATAATATCTTTTATTTTTGCCCATTCTTCTTCTGTTTCAATTCCTGTAATACGAATATTATTTTGATTTGTTAAATCTTCTTCTACTCGTGATGAATATACTACTACCATTCCATTTTTATCTTTTTCATGAAATGTATAAATAATATAATCCTTTCCATTTTCTTTTAAAGTGAAGTATAAAAGAACATCAGCAAGACGTTCAGTTCCATCTTCCCCTTTAATCATAATCTTTTCGTATTCTTCATTTGCTACATTTGTATTTACATCTTTATCCATAAATTGCCTCCTCTTCATCCTTATTATCTAATTATAACATAACTTCTTTTTGAATACAATCTATAAAACAGTTGTTTTACACTATAAAAAACTACTAACCAAAGTTAGTAGCAATATTAACGATTTAATAAAAAGTTAAATTGATCAGCATGAGTTAATTCATCAGTCATAATAGACATTAATAAACCATAACTTACACTAGTTGGCATAGCACTCATAATTTTTCGATATTTCTGAACTGCTCCAATCTCACCAAAAAAGGCTTTTTCTAAATTCGATTGATAATTGGTAGAAACTTGATTATCCTTTGTAATTTGTTCTTGTGGTAATAATTGGCCTGTAAATTCAAAGTATAGCTGTCTTAATATTTGATTATGACTTCTTTCTTCATCACAAATATGTCGAATAATTTCTTGATCCATTTGTGTTGGTGCTTGTTTTATAAATGAATCATAAAATAGTTCATCTTCTTTTTCATCTTGAATAGAATTTTTTATCAACTCTAATGCTTGTTCAAAAGAAATGATTTCACCACTAACATCATTTCTAAAATTCATTTTATCCCCCTCTATTAAAATATGTAAATCACTAAATTTCGTGAATACTATAAAAAGGTTATCATCTTTCATGATAACCTTCCATTAAAATTTTACCATTTGTTCTGTATTATATAATATTCCATCAATTTCTATATAAATAGAATACTTACCATGTAATCCTTCTTGATTGATATATTTCGTAACAACAATACCATCTTCTTGTTCTTCTTCCGTAAAAATATCAACACACATTGCAGTATATGTTTTTTTACTTACTCGTACTTGATAATATTGTGATTTTAAATCTTGATACAATACAATTTTCACTTGATTTTGTTTTTTAAACTTTCCTTTTACTACAAGACGATCTATTTCTTGTGATATTTCTATCTTGTGAGATTTATAATTTTTATCTATTTCAAAACTTTTCATATAAGGAGTAAATTTTGTTTTTTCGATTGGAGTCTTTCCTAAAGTTCCTACTCTTTTTACTTTTTGAATATGATATTCTTCCTCTTTTTGATATAAATTCATTTTTTCAACACGATAATTATTTGTAGGTAGTTTTATTTCAAATATCACTTCATCATTCATTAATTCTACCGTATCTGATTCTAACGTTGTATTTTCACTAAAGCCAGCTGGTTGATTAGAATTTTTCCCATCTACATATACAATTCCACCAGAGTGAACAATATAATGATTTTGATTTAAATAATCAACATCTGAAATATATGGAGAATAAAATTCACTTTCTCGTTCTTTTCCATATTGCCATACTTGTTTAATTGTCATATTCTCTGTATCAATTTGATACATAACACCTCTCGTATAACTATTAGAAGCTTCCACATATTCTTCTTTCATCTTTGACTTATTATTTCCATTATCTAGAATAAAAACATATCCTTCAGGTGTAATCATCGCAGCATGTTGACTCCATTGCCATTCAAAATCATCTCCTAATGGTTTAAAGAAATATTTTTGATATTCTTTACTCCAATTCGTAGGATCTCCAATAATCCAATTTAATTTTAAAGTATCATAATCAATATTAATGACTGCATCTTGATGTCTTCCTGAAAGTGTAATAGAATTTGTTTTTTCATCATACCAAACAGAATTATTATGAAACCAATCATATTCTGACCAATTCTCACTTTTTCCATCTTCCATCTTTAAAATATCTTTTAAATCTATTTGTTTTAATATTTTTCCTGTTTTACGATCTATTTCAACAATGACATCTTCTACAGTTCCTTTTTCATTATGAAATTGATTACTAGCAACTAATAAATTACCATTAGGAAGTTCCTCATAATCATGATGATATCCACCCTCTAAACTATATTCCATATAAATTTTACCTAATAAATCAATTTCATATAGTCCCGTATTATAATATGGAGCATTCACTAATCGTTCTGTACTTAATAATAAATGACCATTTTTTAATGGTTCTATATTCCATATCATATTTTCAGTAAGATACCAACGAACATCTCCATTCATATCATATGCACAAGTATATCCCTTACTAGATGGTGTGAAAAAATATAATTCTTGATCTAATAAATCTTTATTCGCATAAACATCTGTTGGTAAAATAAAATCTTCTGGTAATTTTTCTGTTTGAATCCAAATACTTTTTGTGGTATTACCAATACGAATTTTTATCTCATTATTTTTATTAGGATAAAGTCTATATATAGTTAAAAAATGAATCTTATTTTTCTCAAACGTATGTGTATATGTTGTCTTTTCATCTTTTCCTACAATCGTTACAATTGGTTTTACCTCATCTTCTGTTTCAAATATAATAAGTGCGGTTAAAGGTGAAATACCATATGGATTTAAAATAATATTTGGCTTTTCTAATGTAGAACCTTTACTTTTAAATTTACTTTCTTTTTTGGTTTGATTTTCTGTTAGTGATAATATTCTAGTAACTTCTTTTTGATTACTATTTTGATCATGTAAAAATAAAATAATACCTCCTATTATCATCACAAAAGAACATATCATCACTAATATTATCATTCTTTTTTTCATACTTTCCCTCCTCACTTTTCATTTTTACAAATATTTATAGAAATAACAAGCAAGTTGAAGTTGAAAAAAACTCAACCTAAGGTTGAGTTTTAGAACAATCATCTTCTAATTGTAATGGTATCTGATAAGTTGTAATCTTTTCTTCTTCATCTTTAGCATTAATTTCTAAATATAAACTATTTTTCTCATATGCTTTACAAGAATTAGAATAATCTTTAATTTTAAATTCTACTTTTTTTAAAAATTCATCTAAAGTAATTGGTGTTTTTTCATCATAGTGATATTTACTAATTTCTATTTTATTTTTTTGATCTATTTCATATAAAGTACATTCAATACTTTGGTACTTTGTTGTTTCTTCTTTACCACAATAACTAATGTTAGAAATATAAATAGAAGATTTATTTTAATTATAAGCAATACTACCAAATAAACGAAATTGTTCACAATTAGATTTTACTGTTTTAAATTCAAAATGACCTTTATCACGCATGAAATATATTCCAATCATAAGTAGTAGTATCAAAAGAATGATAAAAAGAAAAAAATATTTTTTACTTTTATGAGCAGTAGGTATTTTTGTTTCTAAGAAATCATCTAAATTCATATGATATTCATGACACATTTGTTTTAAAATGGCAATATCAGGAATATTTTTTCCATTTTCCCATTTACTAACAGCTTGATAAGTTACCCCATATTTAGATGCGAATTGTTGCTGACTTAACTTTTCTTTCTTTCTAATTTCTTTAATAAATTTTCCTATTTTTTCTTGATCCATACGATTCACCACTTCAATTGTTCTTTTTCATTATAACATGATGAATGTATTTTTAAACTCTGACTTGCTATATCTTTTGTATTTTTATAGAACACTAAAGCATTTAAAATTGCTAATGCCAAAATTAAAAAAGCTTGCAGTCGAGAAATAGAATGCATATATTTTTTCTGTTCTGAAGTCAGATTATCCATATTTTCTGGTGGGTTTATATATATTTGATAAACATCTTCCCATGTTTGTTGACGAGGATATAACCATGCAACTATTATCAATATCATAAAAGCAATCGTCGCAATCATGCTACCTAATACATAATCCATCATAATATTCAAAGATATATAAAAATTTGTTAGAACCACAATACATAAAACTACTATAGAAATGTTCCTAATAGTATAATAAGCAAATTTCGTGTTTGCAATTTTTTTAAAATAATTCTTTTTCATTTCATATTTCAAATCTAATAACCTCAACATAAACATTGTAAACCCTATTGCTACAGGAAACAGATACATAATAATCAAACAGAACCATCCTCTCTTAATTCATAATACTTTGTGATTATTATATCACCGAACTTAAAAAACAACACGTTTTATTATTTTTCTTTTTTTTCATGTTTACAAATAAATTGATATACATAGTCTAAATTAGCTTCCATAATGTACCCTGTATCATCTAATTCTATATCATTCATAGGTTCTTGGATTGAGAATCCTATTTTTTGATATAACATAATAGCTGATAAGTTATTTTTATCTACAGATAAAAAGATAGGTAATGTATATTTACAATATCATGATAATAAATCTTTTTCATCCAAGTGAATCATTTCATATTCTCGATTACCAATACCTAAATGATAAGCACATTCAATGGTATAAATACCATTTCTTGACTCAATTCTCTCAATGAGATGATCTTTACCTGGATCATTAGATTGATATACCAAATCAATACATGCTTGATCTAATGCTACAGGATCTGTACTTGCTAAAATACCAATATCTTGCATACATGGATTTTCTGCAACAGCGCAACAATCACAATCAACTGACATATTACACATAATATTAATATAAAGAATATTATCTTTAAATAAATCAACTACACTTTTAGCAGCATCTGCCATTGATTCTAAAAACTGATTATGATCAGCAGTCCATATATTTTCTGTTTTTCCTGCACCATGAATATATGCTTTACCATATGATGATGCACAACCAATTGATAATTGTTTTAAAGCACCACCATAACCACCCATAGGATGTCCTTTAAAATGTGATAATACTAACATAGAATCATAATTTTTAATATGATTTCCTAAATAGTTTTTCTTAATTCTTTTTCCTTCTTTGATATCTAATTCTAAATCAGGACCTTCACTATCCATAATATCAACATCAAAGTATTTCGTCCAACCATGATCATTCATTAATTTTTTATGTTTTTCAGTTGTATTACGCTCTCCTTTATATGCAGTATTACATTCAACAACAGTACCATTTACTCTTTCAATCATTTTCTTCATAAATTCTGGTCTTAAATAATTTTGATTACCTGCTTCTCCAGAATGTACTTTAACTGCCACTTTTCCTTTCAATTCTCTATTCATTGCTTCATAAATCTTTACAACATTATCTTCTGTTATTTCTTTTATAAAATATACTTTAGACTTTTCCATAACTTTCCTCCTATGTTTATTATACAATAAAAAAGATAGATTTCTCTATCTAATTCATGATTATTCAATATCATTATTCCCACATTTATAAATGATGATAAAAGAGTTCAAATAAATGG
>CAMBYP010000023.1 GCA_945872435.1 uncultured Mycoplasmatota bacterium | reverse complement strand
GATGCAGTAGTTGCTCTTTCTGAAGCGATTGCAGGAACAGAAGATGAATTTGTAAAACGAATGAATCAAAGAGCAAAAGAATTGGGATTACAGGATACTAATTTTAAGAATCCACATGGCTTAGATACAGCAAATCATTATTCAAGTGCTTATGATATGTCTTTAATTGCCAAAGAATTAGTAAAACATGAAAAAGTATTAGAATTTACATCTATATATGAAGATTATTTAAGGGAAGGGCAAAAAAATAAAGTTTGGTTAGTAAACACGAATAAATTAGTACGATTTTATGATGGATTAGATGGGCTAAAAACTGGTTATACAAAAGAAGCAGGATATTGTTTAACTTCTACTGCCAAAAGGGGAGATACAAGATTTATTACAGTGGTAATGGGTGAACCTGATACAAAAACAAGAAATAGTGAAACGACTAGTATGTTAGATTATGCATTTAGTCAATATGAATCAGAAAAAATATTTAGTAAAGATAATGCAGTTGGAACTGTAAGAGTAGATCTTGGAAAAACAGAAACAGTAAAATTATTTCCAATGGAAGATGTTTCGGTGTTGAATAAAAAAAGTGAAAATAAAAAAAATGCTAATTATGAGTTAAAAGTGAATCATCTTTCAGCACCAATAAAAAAAGGGGAGAAAGTAGGAGAGTTAATATTAAAAGTAGAGGGAGAAAAAAATAGAACTATTCCTCTTACTGTTCAAAATAAGGTTGCTAAAGCAAATTTATTAGAAGTTTATGTTCATCAAGTAAAATCAATATTAGCTGGAAACATGAATTAAGAGATTATATCTCTTTTTTATTTTAGTTTAGTATAGATTATAAAGAGTAATTATGTTATGCTTTTATTAGAAGGTGATAATATGCGTCCAGTAGAACGAATTAAAGAAAAATATAAAAAAACAAAGAAAAAATCATTGATGGTATATTTAGTACTAAGGATATTAGTATTAATCTGTTTGGTATTAGAAATTATGAAAGGAAATTTTAATAATGCTTTCTTATGTTTACTATCATTATTATTATTTACGATTCCAACTTTATTGGAAGATAAATTTCAAATTGGATTACCATCAGTATTAGAATCAATTGTTTATTTATTTATTTTTTCAGCTGAAATTTTAGGAGAAATTAATAATTTTTATGGACATATTCCATACTGGGATACTTTATTACATACATTAAATGGTTTTTTAGCAGCAGGTGTTGGTTTTTCATTAATTGATTTATTAAATAAGAATAGTAAAAAAATAAGTTTATCTCCTCTTTATGTAGCATTGGTTGCTTTTTGTTTTTCAATGACAATTGGAGTATTATGGGAGTTTTTTGAATATACAGGAGATAAATATTTTAATTTAGATATGCAAAAAGATAGGATTGTAACAAAGATATCTTCTGTAGAATTTAATGAAAATCGTGAAAATAAAGCGATTGTGATTGATCATATTAAACAAACTACCATTGAAACAGAAGAAGGAACAGTTGTAATTCGTGATGGTTATTTGGATATTGGATTAAATGATACAATGAAAGATTTAATGGTTAATTTTATAGGGGCAATATGTTTTTGCTTTTTAGGATATTTATATATTTTAAATCGTGATAAATATAAATTTGCTACTAATTTTATTCCAATGAAAGAAGGTAAAAAATAAAATGTGTACATGTATTCAATTAAAAACAAAAGATTCTTATTTTGGACGTAATTTAGATTTAGAATATCGTTTTGGAGAAAAAGTAGTTATTACGCCTCGTAATTATTGTTTTTCTTTAAGAAACAAAGATATATTAAAAACAAAATATGCCATGATTGGAATGGCTACAGTTTTTCAAAATTACCCATTATATGCAGAAGCAGTAAATGAAAAGGGACTTGCTATGGCAGGACTTTATTTTCCAGAAAATGCAAAATATTTTGAAAGTAAAGAACGTCAGATAAATTTAGCACCATTTGAATTAATTCCATATTTCTTAGGAAAATTCGAAACAATTGCAGAAGTAAAAGAAGAATTAAAAAAAATTAATATTACAAATGAATCATTTTCATCTGATATGCCACTTGCTGATTTACATTGGATGATTAGTGATAAAGAAACTTCTATTGTGGTGGAACAAACAATAGAAGGTTTAAAAGTATATGATAATCCAATTGGGGTATTAACAAATAATCCACCATTTTCATATCATATGATGAATTTGAACAATTATTTGAATTTGTCTCCTTATAATCAAGAAAATCAATTTTCACGAAAAGTTTCGCTAAATACTTATGGTCAAGGAATGGGAGCAATTGGGCTACCAGGTGATAATTCTCCTAGTTCTAGATTTATTCGTTGTGCTTTTTATAAATTAAATTCTATTTGTGCAGATAATGAAGAAGAATCAGTTGTTCAATTTTTTCACATTTTAGAGTCTGTTTTGATGGTAAAAGGAAGTGTAATTACTAAAAGTGGAAAGTGTGATATCACAACATATTCTAGTTGTATGAATCAGGAACATGGAATATATTATTATAAGACTTATTATAATCCACAAATTTGTATGGTTAAGATGAGAGAAGAAGAAAAAAATAAAACAGATTTAACAGTATATGATCTCATGGAAAAACCAAGTTTTCAGCTAATAAATGACAAATAAAAAATAAATAAATTATAAATTTGCAAAAAAATGAATTTTGTGGTAGCATAATAACCATTCAAAGAGGAGGGGGAGCTTTGTATGAACGAAAAAACAATGAAAAAATTAGGAAAATGGATGTTATTTACATTAGTTATGTTAATACTTCCAATTTATGTTAGTGCGAAAGAAGCACCAGCAACATTACAAATAAGTGGTAATGCACCATGGACAACGCCATACTTAGAACCAGGATTATATTATGCACAAAATATTTTAAGTGATGGTAGACCTGCATATTGTTTGGAATATGGAGTGGATAATCCAACAGGTTTAACCGTTGCTAAAATTAAAAAGTTAGATAAGGGATATCAATATATTGTAGAAAATGGATATCCAAATAAATCTATTACAGGGGATGCAGCGCAAGATACGTATATTACTCAGATTGCTACATATTGGTATGGTGATCGTATTGCTGGAATTCCAGATGGAAAAGATGGAATGATTCCTGCATATTATAAGCAAAATCCAACAGATAGATATCATATTAAACCAAAGATTGAAGCATTAGTAAATGCAGCAGAACAAGCAAGAAAAACATCAGATCCACAAGCAACAATTTCTGCTAGTGCCAATAAAACCTTGACTTTTTCAGAAGATAAAAAATACTTTGTATCTTCATTAGTAACAGTAAAAGGAAGTTCTAATTTAAAATCATATACTGTGAATATTACATCAAATGTAAAAAAAGCAATTATTTATGATGAAAGTGGAAAACCACGTTCTACATTCAATCCAGGAGAAAAATTTTATGTGAAAATACCTGTTGAAGAATTAGATAATAAAGAACTTTTAACAGTAAAAATCACTGGTAAATTTGTTAATAAAGTGATTTATTCATATTCTGGTGGCTCTTCATATCAAACAATTATTCCACCAGATGTTTGGGAAGAAGAAACAACAGCTGATACAACGATTTCTTTCTATCCAAGTTATGGTAAAATCATTATTATTAAGAAAGATGCAACAACGAAAGAAGCATTAGCTGGAGCAAAACTTGTATTAAAAAATGCAAATGGTGAAGTTGTTAGTGAATGGACTACTACAAATGAACCATATGAAATTAATTATTTACCATTTGGTGAATATACATTAGAAGAAGTAAGTGCACCATCTAATTACGTATTAAGTAAAGAAATCATACATATCACAATTTCAGAAGATACTCCTGAACAGGAAACTATTATGTATAATCAACCATATGTTGAAGTTCCTGATACTTCTGTAAAAAATTCAACTGTAATTACAATGATGGGATTTGTAATTCTTACACTAGGGGCTGGAACAATTTATGCAACAAAGAAAAAACATTCTAAATAAGAAAAGCCATAGCCTCGCCTTTGGCTTTTTCTTACTTTTATTAGGTTTTTATTTATTTTCTTATTCTTATATTGAAAATAAACGTCAAGAAATCTTTGATAATATGAATTTTAAATTATATAATCAAAAGAAACCAAGTAGTGAAACAGAAGAAATTCAAATCCCGGAAATTAGTTCAGTAGAACAGGAGTCTAATACTTCTCTTGAATCAGAAACAGATGTTATCATTCCTCAATATCGAGATAATGCAAACTATATTGGTACTATTACCATTCCTAAAATTAATTTAAAAGCAGGATTTGTATCAATGGAATCTAAAGAAAACAATGTAGATAAGCATGTTGCAATTATGCCAACTAGTACTTATCCTGATGTTGTAAATGGAAATTTTATTTTAGCAGCACATTCAGGACGTGGTAAAATAGCTTATTTCAATAATTTATATCAATTAGTGAACGGTGATACTGTTACCATTGAGTATCGTGGTAAAAATTATACTTATCAAATTGTAAATATTTACCAAGAACCAAAAAATGGGAAAGTAGCAATTTATAGAAATTATAATAAAACAACATTGACATTAATTACATGTACTAACAATAATAGTAAAACGCAGACAATTTATATTTCAGAACTCATAAGCGCTTAAAAAGGGGGTGGGGGTTATGGTTCAAATGTCAATATTAGATAAGTTAGGGATTTTTATACATGTCTTTTTGACATCAAAACTCCCATTTCTTTTCTTAATTCTTGGATTTATCATTTATTATTGTAAAAAAATTAGAAAAAAGGTAAATCAAAAAGAAGTATTTATTACTTATGGAATTTTTAGTATCATAATTTTTCTTTTATATCACTCACAAATTTTTTCAGCATTTGATTATATTATGACTAACTTTTTAACGGGTTATTATTTTCCTGATTTAGCACTCTATTTTTTCATTTTATTTATGAGTCATCTTGTATTTTTATCTATTTATTTTAGAATTAATTGGACAGAGAAAATGAAAAAACTATGGATCATTCAATTTATCTTTAGTGAAACAAATTTCTTATTATTCTTATATTTAACTGCAAAAAATAAATTAGAAATTTCTAATTCATTATCACTTTATCAAGACAAAAATATTTTGGCATTATTAGAGTTAGAAACTTTATTTGCAATTGTTGTGATTATTATTTTTATCTTTTTATGGATTTTAGAGAAAGATAAAATGAGAAGCATCAAAATTGTAAAAGAAGAAGTAAAAGAATTACCTAAACCAGTAGTACAGACAGAAATTGTTTATCGTGATAAAGATCATTCTGTATTACAAGAAGAATTAAAAAATTTACAAACAACGTTTGATGAAGAACATTTAGTAGGTATTCATGAACTTCGTATGTTGAAAATAAAACAAAAGAAAGATTTGTTAAAAATTTATAAGAAAATGATAGAATTGCAAATTCATATCCATAAAAACGAAGAAGTTGATGAGGATTTTGATGCAATTGAATCAATTATTGATGATAGTGAAATTAATACTGATCAAAATTTTCATCAATATATTAGTGAATTAGAACAACGTCATCAAAATCATATGAATACAATGAATGATGTAATAAGAAATAATTTTTAAAAAATTATTTCTTTTTTTTTGCAGGGATTTATCTTTTCTATCTTGTATGTAATTGATAGGAGGGATAAAAATGAAGAAAAAAATGATATGTTTTGGTTTAATTTTATTTTTTGCTTTCATATTAAATTGTCGTGCAGGAAGCAATGATACAAATATAAAAATTGAATATATGGATAATACATATACTAATTTAAATATTTTAGGAAAGCAATTTTCTAATAAACAAGGTTATGTATTTGCAAATAATAAAATTGCCTATTGTGTAGAGCCAGGTATTTATATCTTATCAGATATTTATGATTCTACTCCTTATTTCGATGTTGCAAAAATTACAAAAGAACAAAAAGAAAAGATGGAACAATATGCTTATTATGGTTATCAATATCCAAATCATCAAACAAGGAATTATTATTTAGCAACACAACAATTAATTTGGGAAACGTTAGGAATGACTGATATTTTATTTACGACTGGTTTAAACCGTACTGGTCAAGTTATTTTAGTACTTAGAGAAAAAGAGGAAATTTTACGATTAATTGATGAAAATGCCAAAAAGCCATCATTTGATGGGAAAACAATAAAATTAGAATCAGGAGAAAAGACAATAATAAGTGATGAAAATTATGTTTTATCACAATATCAATTAAAAGAATCATATCAAGGAGTTGAAAAAATAGAAAATGAATTACATATCAATGCTTATAATCCAGGAAATACGATTTTGGAATTTACAAAAGCAATTCATCAAGAAACAAGTATGATTTATAAAAAAGAAAATTCTCAAACATTAGCTACTTTTGGATTACATCATGAAATAACAGCTAAATTAAATTTAAATATTGAAGGATATTATTTAGAGTTAACAAAAAAAGATGAGAAAACAAAAGGGGATGTTCCTATTGGTAGAAGTTTAAAAGGTGCTGTATATGAAGTAAAGACCAAAGAAGGAAAACTAATGGATACTTTGATTACAGATGAAAATGGTTTTGCAAAATCAAAAGAATTACCTGCATCAGTTTATCATATAAAAGAAAAAATACCATCTTATGGTTATTTACTAGATGATAAAACTTATGTACTAAGATTAGATAAAAATATGAAAATATATAAAATGGTAGCTTATGAAAGTCCTATCGAAAAAACGATAGAACTGATAAAATATAGAGAAGATATTGATTTAAAACAAAATATTTTAGAGCCTAACATTACATTTGAATTTATGAATAAGCAAACAAAAGAAACATATACAATTACAACAAATGAAAATGGAACAGCAAGTATTTCACTTCCGTTTGGTAATTATCAAGTAAGACAAATCAATACAACTGAACAATATGAAAAAATAAAAGACTTTGAAATCATTATAAATGAAAATAGTGAAGAAAAAGTTGTTTATGAATTGCTTGATAAGCCTGAAGAGGGAACAATTAAATTACTAAAATTGGGTGATACAGTAAATGGAGAAGAAATTTCATTAGAAAATGTAGTATTTGAGTTATATCGTATTTTTGAAGATAATCAAACTTTAATTTCTACAAAGAAAACAGATGAAGAAGGAAAAATTATATGGGAGAAATTACCATTTGGAAATTATTGTTTAAAGGAAATTAAAACCCAAGATGGTTATCAATTATTAAAAAAAGATCATTGTTTTGAGTTACATGGACAGGAAATAAATAAATTAGAAATAAAAAATGAATTAATAAAAACAGAATTAGAATTAACTAAAGTTGGAGAAAAAATGATCAAGATTGAAAATGGTATTGCACAATATGAATCTATTCCTTTAAGAAATGTAGAATTTACTTTATATCGTCAATCTTCTAAAGATGAAGAAATATTAAAATTATATAGTGACGATTTAGGAAAAATTAAATTAAGTCATTATTTAAAACCAGGACGTTATTATTTAAAAGAGACTAATATTCCACAGGAATATCAACAGGAAAATAAAAAATACTTTTTTACTGTGGATAAGTTATATCAGGTTCATTTAGAATTTGATCCGATTATTCATAATATTAGAAAAAAAGGACACATTATTTTAGAAAAAAAAGATGAGAATCAATTACCATTAAATAATACAACATTTGCTTTATATGATGAAAATAATCATTTATTATATAAAGAAACAACAGATGGTAGTGGTAAAATTACTATAAAACAATTGCCAGTTGGTAATTATTATTTAAAAGAAGTGAAAGCAAAAGAAGGATATTTATTAAAAAAAGAAAAAATACCAGTTACTATTAAAAATGATGAACAAGTGATTACATTATCTATTATAAATAAAAAAGAAACATATCCAAATACTGCTGATTATATTACTGAAACAAAAAAATGGATTATTGGAATGACTTTATTAGGGTGTGGATTATTATTATTTGGAATGATATTAGATAGAAGAAAATGAAATGGATAAAGTTTTTAGCATTACTCATATTAATTAGTAGTGGCATTTATTATTATCAATTTACTAATAAAGAAATAAAAAAAACAAAAGAAAATCAAAAAATAATAGAACAATATCATAAAAAAAGGCGAGTAAGTGCAGATGTTTTAGGAATTATTACATTATGTAAAACAAGGAAAAGCAGTGTCATAAAGAGAGGTAATGTAGATGATATTATTTCTAAAAATCAAGTTGCTTCTCTAAATCAACAATTAAATGTGAAGGAGGATATCTATTTAGCAGGTCATAGTATTCCCAGTGTATTTGGAGATTTACATCAATATCAGGTTGGTAATCAGTTATTATTAACTATTCATCATAAAAAATATTATTATGATATATATAAAATTGAAAAAATATTAATTGATGATTTTACACCTTTTTTGCAAATAAAACAATATCCACGATTATTGTTAATGACATGTACAAATGATTCTAATGTACGATTATTGGTATATGCAAAATTAACAAATGTTTGACAGTTAATGATTGACGAATGAATAGAAACAAGGTAATATGAAGATGAAATCATAGAGGTGTTAAAAATGAAACATAAAAAAGATGAAATTTTAGTAAGATCATTAAAAGGGGAATTTGATTGTGTTAATTTTATGGTAAATCAAGATCCTAATAATATTATGAACTTTAAAAAAGTTTCTGAATTAATTCGTGAAATGATATATGAAAAAGCAACAAGTAAAGCAGTAGAAATAGAAAATAAAAATGGGACAATGACCTATTTATTTGTTGTGGATAAAAAATATAAAAAAAATGCCGGTGTTAGTCAAGTTCGTGTTGTATTAGGAAAAGATGCACTACAAAATCGTGAAGATATGCAAGATGGAATGACAATGAGAGAAGTTTTAGAAACATATACAGATAAAACAGTTAAAATGGTGAATGAAAAACGATTTGCTAAAATAGGACGTTTTGTTATCAAAACATCATTAGCTGCAGGAATTACAACTGCAACTTTATTTGGAATTGGATATGCTTTAGATAAAGAAGTACCAAATGGTTTTGATCAATTATCACCAGAAATTCAACAAGAATATCGTGAACGAGGATATATTAGTGAAAATGGGTATGAGAAATTAAGTGATGAATTAAAAGAAAAGATATCATTTCCAGAATTTTATGATCGCTTTGGACAAGATGTTTTATATGGAGAATTTGATGTCAGTGAAGTAGAACAATATATTGCAGAACAAGGACATACGAGATAAAAGGCTTATGCCTTTTTTCATTATCAGTGATATAATGGAAAAAGAAAGATGGTGAAATTGTGAAGAATTACATCAAAGGAAATTATCGTAAAAGTATTTTTTCATCACCAAAAGGATATGTAATTGGATTATTTAAAGTAAAAGACACAAATGATGAACGATTAGTAGATTACGTAAATAAAATGATTACTTTTACAGGTTATTTTCATGAATTAAATGAAGATGATAATTATATATTTTATGGAGAAGGCATAGAACATCCTAAATATGGATTTCAGTTTCAAGTTAGTGAATATGAAAAAATTAAACCCGAGGATAAAGATGGTGTGATTGAATTTTTAGCAAGTGATTTGTTTCCAGGAATTGGAGAAAAACAAGCAACGTTGATAGTAGATGTATTGGGAGAAAAAGCATTGGATAAAATTTTAGAAGATGCTAGTTGTTTATCACTAGTTCCTAAGTTATCGTCTAAAAAAGCAAAAAAAATTTATGATATTTTAGTAAAATATGAAGAAAGTCATAAAACGATTGTTTATTTAACGGAATTGGGATTTTCAATGAAAGATGCTTTAAATATTTATAATGTTTATAAAGCGTATACGATTGAGCATTTAGAACATAATATATATGAAATCATGGATGAAGTAGACGATATTTCATTTTTGAAATTAGATCAAATTGCTAGAAAACAGGGTATTGATTTATTGGATGAAAGAAGAATAAAAGCTTGTATTTTATATATAATACGTACATTAACATTTCAAAATGGTGATACTTATTTTGCAAAAGAAGAATTATACCAAGCTGTTTGTTCTTACTTAAAAAATGAAATAGAACAAACACAATTTTTACCATTGTTGAATGAGTTAATTGATGAAGAAAAAATATATCAAGAAAATGATAAATATTACGATAGTGAAATTTATAGAGCGGAAGTTGAAGTAGCTGATAAAATTGGTCATTTATGTCGTCTTCCTAAAATTAAATATAAAAATTTAGAAAAAGTTGTTGGAAATTATGAAAGTCATTGTGGTGTTACTTATAATAAAAAACAAAAAGACGCAATTTTGAAAGCTTTAACCAATCATTGTTTTATTATTACAGGAGGTCCAGGAACTGGTAAAACTACAATTATTAAAGCAATTATTGAATTGTATCAAGAATTAAATGAATTAAAAAGAGAAAGCTTAGTAGAAGAAATTCGTCTTTTAGCACCAACGGGAAGAGCAAGCAAAAGGATGAGCGAAGCAACATTATTACCTGCTAGTACAATTCATCGTTTCTTAAAATGGAATAAAGAAACAAATGAATTTGGAGTAAATGCTTTTCATAAAGATCATGGGAAGCTGATTATTGTCGATGAAGTAAGTATGATTGATTTATCATTACTTCATAGTTTATTAGAAGGATTAGATAGTAATATCCAAATTATTTTTGTTGGAGATTATAATCAACTTCCTAGTGTTGGACCTGGTCAAATTTTAAAAGATTTTATAGAAAGTAAAATTATCCCTACAATAGAATTAGATTTATTATATCGTCAAGATGAAAATTCATATATTACAACATTAGCTCAAGAAATAAAAAATAATCAATTAAGCGATAATTATCTAAAGGAAAAAAGTGATTTTGTTTTTTTAAATTGTTCAAGTCAATCATTAAGAAAAAATTTAAAAAATATTTGTCAACAGATTCTTAATAAAGGATATACAGAAAAACAAGTTCAAATTATGGCTCCTATGTATCGTGGCATGAATGGGATAGATAATTTAAATAAAGAGTTGCAAGAAGTTTTTAATCCACCTCATAAAGATAAACGAGAGATGACTTATGGTGATGTGATTTTTAGAGAAAAAGATAAAGTATTGCAACTGGTTAATATGCCTGATGAAAATGTATTTAATGGTGATATTGGAACAATTGAAAGAATTTTATATGAAAATGAAACACCTTCTAAGAAAAAAGAAATATATGTTGATTATGATGGATATTTAGTAAAATATTTACCAAAAGATTTTAATAGTTTTAAACATGGATTTGTAATTACTATTCATAAATCGCAAGGAAGTGAATTTCCTGTAGTGATTATGCCAATTAGTATGTCATACCATAGAATGCTTTATAGAAAATTAGTTTATACAGGAATTACTAGAGCTAAAAAGAAATTAATTTTATTAGGTGAACCAGAAGCATTTTTAAAAAGTATTGAAAATAATCAAGAACAAATTAGAAAAACTACTTTGAAAGAACGTTTAAATTATGAAAAATAGGAAATATTAATAATGTATGTAAATAATTACATACGTTCATATTTTTTAGCTAAGAGGGTGATTTTATGAAAAAAATGAGTTTTGCTATGTTAGTAACAGGTATGGCAGCAGGAGCAGGTGCGTATGCTGCATATCAAAAATATAACAAACCTATGATGAATAAAGTAGAAAAGGTTGTCAATAAATCATTAAAAACAGCAAATGATAAGTTAGAAGATATGATGTAAGAAATTCTTCCCGTTTGGGAAGAATTTTTTTGAAAGAATAAAAAAATATGTTATAATAGATTTAAGAATAGGGGTGGATGTTATGAATTATCCTTCATGGGTTGCTTATTTAGTAGCACCTGGATTATTTATTTTTTTAATCATTTTATTTGTTGTTATTAGTGTGATTGTTTTGCTTTCTTTAAAAAAATTACATGTTATTAAGGTAAAAGAAACATATCGAAAAATTATATTACCTGCCTGTGTGGTTACTTTTTTATCATATATAGTAGGAACGTTAATTTTGTTAGTGACACAATTTTTATCTCGTTTTGACTGGATTAATACTAAATTGGCAGAACCATTAGTAACGAATCCATTTACAAATTTTTATACCTTTTTGTATACTTTGATTGCTTTTATGATATCGTCTGTATTGATATACAATTTAAATAAAATTATTACAATGAAAGCAATTAGACTTTCTAATGGGAAAGAATTTCGTATTGCATTAGCATTAACAATTTTTACAGCTCCATATTTGTTTTTCATACCAAATAATACTGTAAAAGTACAACCAAATAAAATTGAAACACAAGATGTAGAAAAAATAGAGTCATATCGTTCTATGGATTTATCTGATGTAAATAAATTAAAAGAATTAATGAATTTATTAGAAAGTGCGAATTCATATAAAGATGTAAAAGCAGATACTACAAATAGTCCTAGAACAATTACAATTATTTATGAAGAAGGAATTAAAACACCTGAAAATAGTGTATTTGAAAAAGATAGTGCAATATTATTAAATTTATTTTCAAATATTGATCGTGTTGAATTTATTTTAGGTGACGTTTATTATACATTTGATTATAGTGTAGTAAATACTATTCATCAAAACCAATTAAGAAATATGAAGATTGAAGAATTACTTGAGTATTATAATATGTAAAGAAGTAATTCTTTTCTTTACAAAAAAATTTAAAATCGTTATAATAAAGTTAAAGAATAGAGCGTGATAAAATGAAAAAACAAGGGTTTACACTAGTAGAACTTTTAGGAGTTATTGTAATATTAGGAATTATTGCTTTAATTTCACTGCCTCCTATTTTAAATCAATTAAATAGTTCTAAAAAAACAATTAATGAATCAACCTTAAAATTAATATATAGTGCTGGATCACTTTATTTGGATGAAAGACAAAATGATTATATTCGTACACCAGGAAATGTTTTTTGTGTTACTCTACGTGAATTAGTAGCAGATGGAAAATTAGAATCGCCTGTGACAGATGCTAGTACTGGAAAAGAAATTGATTTAGGAAAATATGTAAAATATACGGTGAATAATCATGGGGGATTAAATTATGATAGTCAGTTATATGACAGTTGTACCCCACAAGTAAACTAGGTGATATTATGAATCATAAAGGATTTACATTAATAGAGTTATTAGCAACACTTACTATATTAGCTATTTTAACAGTCATTGTAGTACCAAATGTTTTTAGTTCTATTAATCGTTCTAAACAAAGTGCATATGAAAATCAGGTAGAAACAATTATTAATGGTGCAAAAAATTATTATGCAGATCATGCTGAATTATTGCCAAATAGTGGTTCTAGTTCTACTGTGACAGTTGGAACTTTAAAAACAAATAATTATATTGATAAGGAAATAGAAAATCCTAAAACAGGTGAAACATTTAAAAATACGAGTACTGTGAAAGTGACAAACACAGAAGAAAATTATAAATATACATTTCAAGAATAAGTATTCATAAGAATACTTTTTTATTGAAATTTCTTGTATTTCAACAAAAATATGGTATAATCAAATTAGTTATCTCAAAAGCAAGGAAAAAGAAGTAGTAATAACTCACCTTTTTTAAAAGAGAGTCTACGGTTGGTGAAAGGTAGATAAAAAAGCGTTATGAATTCGTCTTTGGAGCTTTATATAAGAAAATATATAACGGTGACGCGTTATAGTCATAAAGATAGTTTATACTATGAATTAAGGTGGTACCACGTCAAGTCACGTCCTTATTAGGATGTGACTTTTTTCTTTGCTAAGATAGGAGGAATAATATGATTGAGAAAATAAATGGATTAAAAGAAGAAATTCAAAAGAAATGTCAGATTGTATCAAGTACAAAAGAATTAAATGATCTTCGTGTTGAATATTTGGGTAAAAAAGGACCTATTCAAGGATTAAGTAGTATGATGGGCAGTTTAACTATCGAAGAAAAGAAAGAGTTTGGTCGTTCGTTAAATGAGTTAAAGACAGAAGTAAATCATTGGATAGAGGAAAGAAAACACGAATTAGAAAAAAAAGAATTAGAAGAACGTTTAGAAAAAGAATCAATTGACATTACACTTCCAAGTACTGAGTTAAAAGTAGGTGGAGTACATCCTATTACAAAAATTATTGATGAAGTAGAAGAATTATTTGTTTCAATGGGATATGATGTTGTAGAAGGGCCAGAAGTAGAATTAGATTTATATAATTTTGAACGTTTAAATTTACCAAAAGGTCATCCAGCAAGAGATAGTCAGGATAGTTTTTATATTACTGATGAAGTATTACTTCGTACTCAAACATCTCCAGTACAAGCAAGAACTATGGAAGCAAATGAAGAAAAGAAACCAATTCGTGTCATTTGTCCAGGTAAAACATATAGAAGAGATAATGATGATGCAACACATTCTCATCAATTCCATCAAATTGAAGGATTAGTTGTTGATGAAAATATTTCTTTAGCAGATTTAAAAGGAACTTTAGAAATATTAGCAAAGACTATGTTTGGAGAAGAAAGAGAGATTCGTCTTCGTCCAAGTTTTTTCCCATTTACAGAGCCATCTATTGAAGTAGATGTATCTTGTTTTAAATGTGGTGGAAAAGGTTGTTCACTTTGTAAAGGAACAGGATGGATTGAAATTTTAGGAAGTGGTATGGTACATCCAAATGTATTAAAAGCAAATGGTTATGATCCTGATAAATATACTGGTTTTGCATTTGGAATTGGACCAGAAAGAATTGCAATGTTAAAATATGGAATTACAGATATTCGTAATTTCTATACAAATGATCTTAGATTTTTAAATGATTTTAATCGTGTGGAAGGAGGTAAGTAAAATGCGTGTTAGTAAAAGTTTTTTAAATGATTATGTTAAAGTAGATGATTTAGATTTTCATGAAGTTGCTGACAAAATGGTTTTTGCTGGTAATGAATATGAAAGTGTAGAAAAAATCAGTACAGCTACAAATATTGTAGTAGGTCACGTATTAGAATGTGAAATGCATCCTGATAGTAAAAAATTACATATTTGTAAAGTTGATCTAGGAGATGAAGTTGTACAAATTTTATGTGGTGCTCCAAATATGAGACAAGGTATTAAAGTACCTGTTGCTAAAATAGGAGCTAAATTACCAAATGGTATAGAAATTAAAAAAGCAAAACTAGCAGGTATGGAATCAAATGGAATGTGCTGTGCTTTAGAAGAACTTGGAATTGAATCAAAATATATTAGTGAAGAAGAAAAGCAAGGAATTCATGTATTACCTAATGATGCAGAAGTTGGTACGGATGCTATTAAATATATGGGATATGATGATGAAGTAATAGATTTTGAATTAACTGCAAATCGTGGTGATTTATTAAGTATTTTAGGTATGGCCCATGAAGTAGGAGCTATTTATAATCGTCCTGTCACATATCCATGTAATCAACCACAGGTATTAGATAAAAATATTGAAGAAGAAATGAAACTTGATGTTCAAACAGAAAATTGTCCAATTTATTTAGGTAAAATTGTAAAGGATGTTGTAATTAAAGAAAGTCCTGAATGGATGAAAGAACGTCTTATGGCAAGTGGGATACGCTCTATTAATAACGTAGTAGATATTAGCAATTATGTTATGTTAGAATATGGTCAACCACTTCACTTTTTCGATAAAGATCGTTTAGGTAATCAAGTCATTGTACGTATGGCACATGAAAATGAAGTTTTAAAAACATTAGATGGTCAAGAAAGAACATTAAAAACAAGTGATATTGTTATTGCAAATTCTAAAGAAGCAGTTGCACTTGCTGGAGTAATGGGGGGACTTTCTACAGAAGTAGAAATGGATACTAAAAATATTTTTGTAGAATCTGCTATTTTTGATCCACTTCATATTCGTTATACTGCAAAATCTATTTTACGTAGTGAGGCATCTAGTAGATATGAAAAAGGAATTGATCCAAATAGAACGAAAGAAGCAATCAATAGAGCATGTTATTTATTAGAAAAATATGCTGATGGAAAAGTATATGATGGAATTTTAACACATGATGTAACAGACAAAAGCGATAAAGAAATTCATATTACATTAGATAAAATTAATTCTGTATTAGGAATGCAATTAAAAAAAGAAGATGTTACTGATGTATTTGAACGTTTAGGATTCCGTATCGAAGAAAAGAATGATGAATTTTGTGTTTTCGTTCCTACTAGAAGATTGGATGTTAATATCAAAGAAGATTTAATTGAAGAAGTAGGAAGAATTTATGGTTATGAACATGTTGTAGGAAAATTACCAACTTTAGAAACAAAACAAGGTAGTTGTTCAAAAAAAGAGTTATTAATTAAAGAATTACGTAAGAGATTAGAAGGATTAGGATTATCTCAAGTAATTACTTATTCTTTAGTAAAAAAAGAGGATGTAAATAAATATACAAATTATCAAAATGAAGATATTGTATTACTAGATCCATTAACAGAAGATAGAAAATATTTACGTAAGAGTTTAATTCCATCTTTATTAAGTGTTTGGGAATATAATATTAGTAGAAATCAAAAAGATATTGCTATTTTTGAATCTGGAAATATTTATTATAAAGAAAATGACCAATATATTGAAAAACCAATGATTTCAGGATTAGTATATGGTGTTTCTACCAATAATTTATGGCAACAAAGTAAAATGGTTGTAGATTTTTATTACGTAAAAGGAATTGTTGAAAATTTAATGAAATATTTGGGATTAAATCAACGTTATTCATTTGACACAAAAGATTTACCAAAAGAATTTCATCCAGGTAGAAGTTGTGCATTATTAATAGATCGTGAAGTTGTAGGATATTTTGGTCAAGTACATCCAATAGAATGTAAAAAAGAAGTATATGTATTTGAGTTAGATTTATTAAAAATTATGACTCATAAAGTTCGTATGATTAAATTTAAAGAAGTGTCTAAGTATCCAGCAATTCATAAAGATGTAGCATTTATTGTAAATAAAAAAGTTACTTCAAAAGAAATTATGGATATCTTAAAACACATTGGTGGACGTATGGTTACAAATATTGATGTATTTGATGTTTATACTGGAGAAAATGTAAACGAAGATGAAAAATCAATTGCTTATTCTATGACATTTGAAGAAGCAACAAGAACATTAACGGATGAAGAAGTTATGAAAGTATTTAATAAAATGATTGAAGAAGTAGAATCTAAATTAAATGCTAAAGTAAGAGACAAATAAAAACAGGTTCTTTGTCAAATAGTGTTGGTGAACAATAAATTTGATAAATGAATTGATTAT
>CAMBYP010000022.1 GCA_945872435.1 uncultured Mycoplasmatota bacterium | reverse complement strand
ATAGAACCATAATTGGTTCTATTCTTATTTTTTATGATGAATCACATAACTTTCAATAATAAATCTTGGGCGTGCTTTTGTTTCCATATAAATT
Source organism: uncultured Mycoplasmatota bacterium (assembly GCA_945872435.1). Lineage (GTDB taxonomy): Bacteria > Bacillota_I > Bacilli_A > RF39 > UBA660 > UMGS2016. Next base: position 17,346 of record CAMBYP010000022.1, on the reverse strand, counting down.
TTACCAATATATTCTCCAATTACACCAATTGATAAAATTTGAACACCACCTAAGAACCATAATGAAATAATTAGTGAGCTCCAACCTACTACTGTAAATCCAAGAATATGTCTTACAATAGTATAAATAAACATAATAACACTAATAATTGAAATTAAGAAACCAATTGCAGTGATAAAACGAATTGGTTTTACACTAAAAGAAGTAATTCCATCAAGTGCAAAATTTAACATTTTTTTTAAAGGATATTTACTTTCTCCTGCAAATCGTTCATTTCGTTCATATTCAACAATTGCTGATTTAAAACCAATTAAAGGCATAATTCCTCTTAAAAATAAATTTACTTCTTTAAAGTTTTCTAATGCATCTAAAGCACGTTTACTCATTAAACGATAATCAGCATGATTATAAACAGATTCAACACCCATTTTTGACATTAAACGATAAAAGGCAAGCGCTGTAGTTCTTTTAAAGAATGTATCTTTTTTTCTAGAAGAACGAACCCCATATACAATATCGTTTCCTTTATAATATTCATCAACAAATTGATCTACAGCATTAATATCATCTTGCAAATCCGCATCCATAGAAATAACCATATCCGCATCTTCTTTTACCGTCATAAGACCAGCTAATAAAGCATTTTGATGCCCTTTGTTGCGAGATAAATTAATACCTCCAAATAAATGATCTTTTTCACTATAAGAAGAAATTAATTCCCATGTTTTATCTTTTGATCCATCATTTACAAATACAACATGTGAATCTGGAGAAATTTTCTTCTTCTTAATTAATTGATTCATTTTTTCTTTTAAACGTTTTGAAGTCTCTGGTAATACTTCTTCCTCATTATAACAAGGAACAACAATATACAACTTATCCATAAACTATAACTCCTCTGCAAAATTTTTCTGTAATTTATCAAATATTTTATATCCAATCACTAATAAAATAAGACTAAATATAGAAATAACAAATAATCCATGTAAATCAGGCATTGTTTGATAATATAAAGTATCTCTAAATCCTTGAATTACATATGCCATTGGATTGATTTGGAAAACCCATGCAAATGCTTTAGGAATCATATTCATAGAATAAACAATTGGTGTTGCATAAAATAATGCTTGAATAATAACTCCTATAATGTGTTCTAAATCTCTTAAATATACCGTAACAGAAGAAAGAATAAATACAAAACCTAAAATTAATATATATTCGATTAATACATAAAGTGGAAAGAAAATAATATACTTACTAAATCCAATTCCTGTAAAAATTAAAAATATAAAAATGATAATACAAGAAATTAGAAAGTTCACTAATCCACTTGTCACAATTGAAATAGGTAATATTTCTCTTGGAAAATATACTTTCTTCAAAATATTTGCATTTGCTATTACTACTGCTGCACCTTGTGTAATACCAGTTGTAAAGAATGTCCAAGGAATTAAAGCAGTCATCAGAAACATAGTATAATTTTTTTCTGGAGATTTTAAAATAATAGGAAAAATAATTGCATATACCATTAACATTAATAATGGATTTAAAAATGACCATAAAATTCCTAAAAATGATTTTTTGTATTTACCACGAATTTCCTTACGAATACTTGTTCGAAGAAATTCATGATATTGATTTAATCGTTGAAATACATTCATTTTCTTCCACTCAACTTTCTTTTTAATATTCTTTTTATACGACGATATTCTAATGCAATAAATTTAAAGAATAATCGAATTAATAAAACTGGAACCATGATAATTGATTCAAAGAAATGCTTAATTTGTCTTGCAATTTCATAAAAGAATCTAAAACACAATTCAGCTTCTTCTGGAACATGTAATTTTGCAGCCCAGAATTGTCCTTTTAATATAAATCTTTCTTTTTTACTCATGTTTTCAATTGGTTTATCCATTCCATAAACATCACGATTATATTTAGTAACTAACCATTGATATTGAGGTTTATCAGCCAAGAAAAACATCGTAATTAATTCTTTTGTAATATCAATATGTTTTGTTAAAGAACTTGTATTTGGTTTTTTTAATTGCATTAACTTATCAAATTCTTTTTGCATATTTTCAGCCATATTATCAATAGTAAATCCATTTAAAATACGTTTTCTACAAGCTTTTTTATATTTATCTAAATTTTTAGATATTTTTAAAATACCATCTACATAGTTTTTAATATCCTCTTCTGAATAATTAAAATCAAAAATATCTTCTTCTTTTTGTAAGCAAGGTACAATGACACCAGTTTCAGAATTAATCAATTCCTTTTGTCCCCCAACATCACATGAAACAACAGGAACTCCCATTGATAATGATTCATAAGCGGTAAGTGCTAATCCTTCTTTAATAGAACAATTAAGTGTCATATCACTAATCGCATATAATTCATCAGGTTTATCAGTTTTTCCCAAAAATCTAACATATGGTTCTAAACCTTCATCACGAGCAATTCGTTTAATATCTGGAAGTAATGGGCCATCACCAGCGATTAAAAAGAGAACATCTTTTTTTAATTCTACTGTTTTTTTAATAATTTTCATTAATAAAAATGGACGTTTTTGATAATCAATTCTTGCAATTAATGAAATAATAGTACGATTACTTGGAATGTTATATTTTTCTTGCAATTTTTTCTTATCATAGTTTTCTGGATTAAATTTATCTGCATCTACCCCAATATATACAGTACCTACTGTTGAAGCATCTCGTTTAAAATAGTCAACCAATATCTTTTCACTATTTTGATTACAAAATAAAGTTTTATCAATAACAGAACCAACACCAGCAGAATCTCTAGAATAACCACCATTGCGGTTATACCATTCTTCCATATGAATGTAGTCCATAATTGGAATACTTGGATATTTAGCATGTAAATAAGGTAACATTGCATATCCTGTTTGACTATTAGTATTTAATATAATATCAATATTTCTAGATTCTATAATATAATTAACAAATGCCAACCAGTCTTTTCGATCTATAAAGCTTGATAAATCAAATACATCATCACAAAGTTCATCATATTGCTGTCTCCATGCATATTCTGTAGGCTGCATAGATAATACAGTGAAACGATATTTATTTTTATCAGCTAAACGAATTAAATCTAAATTAAATTTATCTGCTCCACCTAAAACCATCCAAGGAATAATAATCAAGATATTTGTTTTATTATCTTTTTTATATTTTGGAATAACAACTGTATCTATCTTTTCAGATAATTGATTCCAATTAAAATCTTCTTTTGGATATTCAATTGGAGTTACTTTCTCATGTATTTTGTCGGCATATTTTTTTACCATAGATAAATTTTGTTTATGCTTTTTCATAGCACTACTACGTTGTCCAGTATTTGTTCTACGGTACCAAAATCCATAATAACTCATATGAATTGGGAATTTTTTTTGTTCAATTAATTTTAACCAAAAAATCCAATCTTCATATAAAGCAGTTCCTTCTAATTCATATCCACCAACAGATAGATAATCTTCTTTTTTAATCAGTGCATGCGAAACTAAAATATTTTCATATTTCATACGATCACTTGAAAAATTCTTATTCCATGTATTATTCTCATCACCAAAGTTAATATTATCAGCATAACACCAACTAGCATCTGGATGTGTATTCATAGAAAAATATGAAGTTTCTAAAAATGTTGGATCCATTAAGTCATCATCATCAATTAAAACAATATATTTTGTTTTTTTATTAGAATGTTCTACTCCATAATCTCTTGCTTTTGCAGGACCTGCATTTTTTTTATGTAATACTCGAATACGTGGATCCATTTTTTCTAATTTTTTAAATCTTTCTAAGCTATCTTCTTTTTTTGATTCATCATCGACAATAATCCATTCGAAATAAGGATAAGTTTGATTTAAAATACAATTTGCAAGTTGAAAAATTTTATCACTTGGATTCCATGAAGGAGTAATTACACTTATCATTGGTTCATGTTTTTCAAATGGTCGTTGTGGTTTTAAAGTACGACCAGGTTCTAAACTATAATCAATATTTGCCATAAAACACTTCCTAACTACATACTTTTAAGTATTCTTCAACTACTTCTTCAGTAGCACCATCCATGCGAACACGACCATTTAATAACCATACAGCACGGTCACAGAATTTCTTTACAGCACTCATACTATGTGTTACAAAAACCATTGTCTTTCCTTGTTTTTTTAATTCCATCATTTTTTCATAACAACGTTCTTGAAAATGTTGATCACCTACTGCTAAGATTTCATCAATCAAAAGGATTTCGGCATCTACATTAATTGCAATAGAAAAAGCAAGTCTCATATACATTCCAGATGAATATGTACGTACTGGGTTGTCAATATACTCACCTAATTCAGAAAACGCAATAATATCATCTAATCTTTCATCAATTTCTTTTTTAGAAAGTCCAAATATAGAAGCATTAAAGTAAATATTTTCTCGTCCAGAAAAGTCTAGATGAAAACCAGCTCCTAATTCCAATAAAGAAACTAATTTACCATATGTTTGAATACTTCCTTTATTTGGATAAATAATTTTAGTCATTAATTTTAGTAAAGTACTTTTACCACTTCCATTGACTCCAACTAAAGCAACCGTTTCTCCTTTTTTTATTGTTAATGAAATATCACTTAGTACTTCACGTACTTCATGGCGATTTCTATTCCAAAAGAGAATCCTTTCTTTTAACGTATTTGCTTTGTCATAATATACTTTAAATGATTTGTCAACATCATTCACTTGTATTGCAATATCATTATTTGTTTCTTTTTTCTTTGGCATTTTAACACTCCATTTCCTTTTTTATTATAACATAATGTCATATAGAAGCCAAACAAATCATTGAAAAATCAATGATTTGTTTTTATTCGTTCATTAAATTTTCTAATATCGCTTTCATTTTATCATTAAACTTTTGTGGATCAAATGGTTCTTTTATTTCAAAACCATGTTCTAAAAATTCTTTCATAGCATAGTAAATAGAACTTGCATTATTTTCTACAACAATTCCATATTTATTTTCAATTTCTTGATAATCAGATACTGCCGTTGTAATAATCGGTTTATTTAATGTCATAGCTTCTACAAATACAACAGGGTATCCTTCATATTTCGAACTAAGTAATACTGCATCAGCTAGTTTATAATATGGATATGGATTTTTTTGTTTTCCAAAAAATATAATCACATCATCTAAATGTAAAGTTTTAATCTGTTCTACATAATGTTTATGATTTACTCCATCCCCTACTAACCACACTTGAAACTGATAGCCTTCTCTTTTTAATCTATCTGCTGCGTCAATAATTCGAGACAATCTTTTTTGATGTTCTTCATGTCTACCAACATTCACAAAAGTAGTAACCGTCTTTTTTAAAGAAATTGGTTTCATAGCTTCTTCACGAATCATTTTATAGTCAATCATATTATTACATACCAAAGATCTATTTTTATAATTAGGAAAATACTTTAAGATGGTATTCATATTATCATAAGAAACATAAACATGATGTTTAAATTTTTTCATTTTGATACGGTGAAAAAATTTTTTCATTTCTTTTAAGTTACCTTCATATAACTGGTAATAATTATTGTGAATCCATAGTGCATTTTTTCTGGAAGCAGACAATGCTAAATGGGAACCTGGAATAGAGTAAGTTGCAAATGAAATAGCAAAATCAAATTGATTTTTATTTTTTAATTTCCATTTTAATAAATGTATTCGATTTTTTAGTTTTCTAACAAAAATATTTTTATTATCATCAATATGATACTCTAAAACTTTAATATGCTTAGGAATTTGTTCTAAAAATATTCCTTCTTTTTTTTCTAAAATTAAAGTAATATCATATTTATTTTCATCTAATACATTTAATAAATTCACTAAAGCTTTTTCTATTCCTCCAAGAGATAATGAATAAGCTGTAAATAATATTTTCTTTTTCATTTTGCATCACCAAATCTTTTCTTAGAAGCTATCATTCCAGGAATATATAAAATGATAAATAATAAACGATTGAAACCATGAAGATAAGAAAGACTTTCTTTCCATTTTCTATTTGTTAAATAAGTAAATAAAATATAATGTTTCATAAGATAAAGACGACGATGAAACCTTACACCTTTCATGTTATAATTTAATGCTTCTTTAAAAAACTCAAAATATCCATATGGATTATTTTTAAATATTTTTTGTAATCCTTTTGTATAGCCGGTATCTTGATATTCGCAAATCATAATTGGAATTGTATGAATCAATAACCCTTTCTTTTTTTCATCCATTTTATAGTACATACGAGCTTCTGTACTAAAACGCTCACCATGTTCTAATTGATATTCAAATTGTTTTCGATATTCTGTTTTAAAAGTTAAAACCATATCAAAATCTTCATTTTCACGATAATGTAAATCATACAATTTTTTAACTTTTCCGTTCAATGTCGATTTGATTCTTTGCTCATGGCCTATAATTTGTTTTTCGTAAATAACTCCATAAATATCATCCTGATCTTTTATTTTTTCATAATCACTTACAATTTTAGAAAACACATCATTCACAAAATAATCATCATCATCCATTTCAATCAAGATGTCACCACTTACATGTGGTATTAAATGATTCAATGCTGCCATTTTTCCTTGATTCTTTTGAGTAAAATAATATATTGGAAAAATCGCTTCTTGTTTCCATTCAATAACCATATCCTCAATTGAAATTGCAGAGCCATCATCCATAATAAGCCATTCAATATCAGGATATATTTTAGCATTTTCAAAAATACTATCCTTTAATCTAGGTAGTAAATCTCGTCGATTATATGTTGAAGTTATAATTGATATTTTCATATTATTCACCTAACAATTCTTCTATTTCTTCTAAAATTTTATCATTTTTAAATTCTTGATGATTTATCTTAAAATCTTGATTCATAACAATCTGTTTAATACCTGAATAAATACCATCTTCCGTATTCGGTACAATATTTCCATCTTCATATCCAAGCAATACCTCGCGAGAAGCACTTTCTGTAATCAATATTTTTTTATTTAACACTTTTGCTTCTAATAATACCATAGGATAACCTTCATAGTAAGAAGCTAGCATAAAAATATTTGCTTTTTTAATATACGGATATGGATTTTCTTTTTGTCCTAATAAGATAAAAGTATCTTCTACATGTAACTCTTTCACTTTTTGAATAATTTGATCTTTTAATGGACCATCACCAATAATATAAATTCGGTGCATTACTCCATCCTCAATTAATTTTTTATGAACTTTTACTAATCGTAAGATTGCTTTTTGTTCAGTTAATCTAGAAACTTGTAAAAAAGAAGGCAAATCTGTTTGAATTTCATCCACAGAAAATAAATTCGCTTTTTGATTGACAATATCTTTGTCAATATAATTATAAATAACTTGTTTAGCAATTTTATTTTTAGGATACAATTGTTTAAATTTATTTAAATTATCTTGTGAAACAAAAATAATCTTTTGATATTTAGAATATGCTTTTTCACTCATTTTTCGTTTTAAATATGTTTTAGAATAAACACAAATTAAATCATTATGAACCCAAACTATTTTCTTAGCATTTGATTTGCCACTCATCAACCATGTCATAGGTCCTTCTAAAAAAGAAATTTCAACATCATATTTATTTTTAAAATATTTTTTATAAATAACATTTCTAAAAAAAGGAATTACCAGTTGAAGAGAAAAACATATTTTTCTTAATTTAGAATAACTTTCATAAGTATGTTTATGTAAAGCATAAAAATGAATAGAAGGATCCAACTGTTTTTCAAATTCTCCGTCACCATACAAAGAAAAAATTGTAATATCATATTTATCCTTCAAATGATTTGCAATATCAATTAAAACACGTTCTGCTCCACCTGGTCTTAAACTAGTAATTCCAAATACAACCTTTTTCATAAATTCATCTCTTTTCTTTCTTCATATAAAAGTAGATATAATATAACAATAATTACCATACATGAAACATGGAAAAAAGTATATCCTGCCATCATTGATAACCCCATAGTAAATAGTGATCCAAACAAATAAAACGCATATGTTGGTGTCACTCGATTTATATGTTTAAAGAAATCAAATAAGCAAATTACTACAATCCACATATAAATTCCTAAATATAAGATAAAACCAAATATTCCAAAATTATATAACATGGCAGGTATTTCCATTTCTAAAGTCATTTCACTATAATTAGATAAATAACCATTCCCAAATAAAATACGTGAAATACTGTGTTGTTCTTTTACTAAATATGTATGATATAAAAGTTGTTGAACTCTCCTATTAGAATTGCTTAGTTGTAATTGATTTGCAGTATGATACATATCTAGCAACGCTTTTTGTTGCGCATTATCCATAAAATGTTCATCCATTCTTTTTTCTTCAATTTGACGAATATATGAAAGTGCGTCCCCAGTAACATGTGCTTCCTCTTTTGTTTTATCGTCTAATACTTGACTACTCTCTTCTTCTAAATGCTTTTGTCGTTCTAAAGTACGAGTTCCAAAAAACAATAATCCTATTGAAATTAGAATAAAGAAGGTAAATAAAATAAAAATTGTTTTTTTAGATAATATTATCTTTCGTTTTGGGAAAAAGATATTACATAAAATAAATACAATTATAACGATAGGGAAACCTAATAATCCTACCCTAGTACCTAATAAACACATTAAATAAATAGCTGTTAAAATTGTAAGTATAATTTGATGTTTTTTCTTTTCTTTCTTGAATAATGGTAATACAATAATCAAACAAAGTAATAATATCGAACCTACCGCATTTCCCGAAGCATTCCAACCTTTATAACCAATTCCATCAATATACGTAGATGATGAGGTACCAGTTAAAATAGAACAATACAAAAGAGCAATATATCCCCATAAAAAATAAGAAACATATCGTGGAATATCATTTAATTTTTTATCTTGTCGAAAACAATACAAAATATAAAATATAACCATCATATATGTATAGTTTAGTAAGTATTGCATCTCATGAAAAATAGAACCATATGCACTATTTGTTTGATATATATAATAACAACTCAAATGGCCAATTATATATATGAAATAAATCATTCCAAATAAAAATATTTCTCTTCTTCTTTTTTTTTGATTCAAAAACAAATAAACAAATAATATGATAGGAATCACTAATCTTAATAATACAGTTGGAGAAACTAATGCATTAGGAAACCAAGTATGAAATAAATAGCTAAAAGAATCTAAAAAAGGAGATAAGATTAAAAAAAGATAAGATAAATATTCAATTTTCCAATTTTCTTTTATCTTTTTCATATGTTACCTCCAACTTTTCGGAACACGAAGAATCAAATTTCCAAATGTATGAAACAACTTAGCAGACATATAATAAAAAGGTTGATTCATGTGTCTATAATAAAAATTTCTAATTCCTTTTTTTGTTCTTAAAAAATAATTTTTCTTCCAGTTCGGAAATTTTTTTGTTAATAAATCATACCCTTCTTTCAAATATTGTTGACGTATTTTTTTATCCTCTAAACTAGAAACACGATAAAAACTTCTTCCAAAAATATATCGAATAAACATATACTCTATTTCATCATGATATTTATCCAATATTTTGTTTTTTTGATAGTAATCCCATACAATATTTAAAATATCATATAATTCTCTTACTTTAATATCCTGAGTATTTGCAATAGAATCATCTCTTTGAATATAATGATATAATGGTTCTTTTACATATCCTATATTTTCAGTCCAAGGTAATAGTTCATAACAAAAAACGATATCTTCATAATGTAATCCTACTGGAAATTTAATTTTCTTTTCCTTTACTAACTCTGTTTTATATAATTTATTCCAAGCTGGAACACGAATATCAGTAAAGTAATTATCTTCTACGTTAGAATGGTCAATTACTTGACGATTAGGATACTCCCAAATATAATCACATTCTACCATATCATATTTTCTTTTTTTCGCTTCTTGGTACATTTTCTCATACATATCTTTTTCCACATAATCATCACTATCTACAAAAGCGATATATTCACCAATGACATGGGGTAAAGCAAAATTTCTAGCATCTGATAATCCTCCATTTTTTTTCTTTAAAGGAATAACTCTTGCATCCATATTTGCATATTTATCTATGATTTCTTGACTATGATCAGGACTTCCATCATTTACAACAAAAATTTCAATGTCACGTAAAGTTTGATTTACAAGACTATTCAAACATCTGTCTAAATATTTTTCCACATTATATACAGGAACTATAATACTAACTTTCATAGCATCACCTACTCTATTTTACCATTTTTCGAATGTAAAACTTCAAATGATGTTTTACAAGATATTTCTTTACTTTTCTAAAAAAAGTATCATCCATTAAATAATTCCATACTTTTCTTTTCTTTAACTCTTCAATAAATATTTCCAAGGAAGCATCAGAAAGTAAACAACCTTTTGAAAATAAAGTATTCGTTAAATAACTCATTACATATTTATATTCTGTCTTAGAAAGATAATCTAACATAGATATTTCTTCCTTTAAATTATCATATAAAATTAAAGTATCATTCATTTTTTTTACTAATTTCTCTTCATCATTAGACGTCATGATACTATTTTCACGAACGATATAATAATATAAACAATCACTGATAGATACAACTTTTGAAGCGCAAAGAATTACATATGGTGTTAATCCATAATCTTCATGATACTTACCTTTTGCATATTCAAAATGATTTGTTTCAAAAAAATCTTTTCGATAAGCATAAAGCCAAGCTGGAACAAAATAAGAATCTTGAGATAAAGAATAAAATGCTTTGATTCCTGACTGAGAAGTAAAAACTGGTGCATACAAATCAGTTTTTTTATGTTCTTTTTCATCAATTAAAGAAAAACCAAATCGAAGTATATCAGGATTGTTTTCTTGAGTTATTTTTTCATGAATCATTTTTAAATAATCACTTGAAACATAATCATCGCTATCTACAAATAATAAATAATCTCCCGTTGCATATTTTACTCCATAATTTCTAGCATCAGATAAACCACCATTCTCTTTTTGATAACTTAAAAAACGATCATCATGCTTTACATATTCATCTATAATTTCTTGACTACGATCAGGACTTCCATCATTAACAATGATAACTTCAAAATTATCATACGTTTGATTTTGGATGCTATCCAAACATCTCTTCAAATATTTTTCCACATTATATACAGGAACAATTATACTAAATTTCATAGCATCACCTACGTTTATTCATTTTCATTATATCAAATGTAGAAAATTGACGCAACAAAGTAAAAGCTACTTTTATAAGTAGCTTTTATGATTCATGAAATTCACTCCATGGATATCTTTTTGGCATTGCTAGTGAAAATGTCATAGACTCTTTTTTTGTAGGATGTATAAACGAAATACGATTTGAAAAAAGAGCAATTTGTTCACCTTTTTGTGCTTTTTGAGAATATTTTTGATCTCCAAACAAAGGAAAACCATGATGAGAAAATTGTACTCTAATTTGATGTGAACGACCTGTTTTTAATTGAATTTTAACAAGACTTTTTCCATTTTTATAAGCAATTCGTTCAAAATCCAAAATAGCTTTTTTACCTTTAGGATTAACAGTTACTATATTTTTTTGTTCGTTTTTGATTAAATAATCTTCTAAATGGCCTTTTTCTTCTATCTTTCCTAGTACGATTGCATAGTATTGCTTTTGAAATTGATGATTTCTAACTTGTTCACTTAATCTACTAGCTGCTTTAGAGGTTTTAGCAAACACCATAATTCCACCAACAGGTCTATCTAATCTATGAACAAGGCCCAAATATACATTACCTGGTTTCTGATATCGTTTTTTTATATCTTGTTTTAAGATAGATAAAAAATCTAAATCATGACTGCTATCAGCCTGAACAGGAATATTAATCGGTTTTTCTACCACTAAAACATGATTATCCTCATATATAATATTAATCTTCTGATTCATATCTTCCATAAATTCCACAAGGCAATATTAAATCATTTGTTACAATTGGCAATCCTACTTCTCCTGTATCCACTTTACCATTTGGATACTGTTTTAAAATGGTTGTTTTTAAAATATTTTCAAGTACAGTACTACTAATTCCTGTTGTATATGAATTCACTAAGACAAAAAGTGGCTTATCTGATAATATTTTCATACATGCTTGGATCAAGATATAAATATTATCTTCAAATTTCCAAACTTCTCCATTTGGTCCCCTTCCATAGCTAGGTGGATCCATAACAATCGCATCATACTTTCGTCCTCTTCTTGCTTCTCGTTCCACAAATTTCAGACAATCATCTACAATATATCGAATATGATTATTTTCTAACCCTGATAATTTCGCATTTTCTTTAGCCCATTGAACCATTCCTTTTGCAGCATCTACGTGAACAACTTCTTCTGCTCCGGCTTTGGAACAAGCTACTGTGGCCCCACCAGTATACGCAAATAAATTTAATACCTTGATTGGGCGATTCGCCATTTTTATTTTTTTCATCATATAATCCCAATTCGTTGCTTGTTCAGGAAACAGACCAGTATGCTTAAAATTAGTTGGAGTAACTTTAAAAGATAAATCTTTATAATGTATTACCCAATAATCTGGTAATTTCTTATAAAATTTCCATTCTCCTCCCCCACGATGACTGCGATAATATCTTCCATCAACTTGGTTCCATTTTTGATCAATCACTGTTTTCCATATAGCTTGTGGATCAGGTCTTCTTAAAATAACATTTCCCCATTTTTCTAATTTTTCTCCATTGCCCGCATCAATGCATATATATTCTTTCCAATCATTACTAACGCGCATAATCTCACTACTCTTTCTCAAATTGTTTTTTTAAAATTTCTAAATTTTCTTTGATTGTAGAAACTGCTATCTCACTTTTTAAAGTGTCAGGAATTTCTGTCATACAAGAAAATTCTTCTAATATTTCTTTTTGTACTTCTTTTAATGGTCGTGAAAGTAATTTTTCTTTCAATAATTTCGTATCATGCATCATAAATAAAAAATAACTTGCACAAATAAATTCCATTCTTTCTTGCTTTGTAATATTTTCAATCACTTCATATGATTTATCAATCATATCAGAAAGTGCCTTTTCTTTTAAAATTGAACTATTTTTATCGTCATCACAAATTAAAATTTCTTTTAACTCAACTAAAATATTTTCATTTTCTGTCATAATTTACTCCTTTATATATTTTTTTACTTTTCTTGTTTTATTTATTGATCTTTTTGCTTGCGCCTCTATTCCTTCCATGACAAATGGATACAATAATATATCATTATAACTATTATATTTCAACCAATCAAAATATATTTTTTGTTCTTTTTTTAATATTTTTTTGTTTACTGTAGAAATAAAATAGCGTTCAACCAAGAAATCATGAAAACACATTCCAAATAAATAAGATAATTTTTCATTAGATAACAATTTTTCATTTTCTTTTTCATACGCTATATTATCATAATACATTTCATGTGGTAAATTTGGATAATAGCGGATCAAAAATGATAAAATACTATAAATTTCATATTCATCTTCTAAATATTCTGGATATAAATCAATCATTTCTTCTGTCATAAATTTCAAATATAGCTTTTGAACATGACAAAGAAAAGATTCTTCTACAATGGGACTATTAAGTTCATCTAAAACGACTAAGTGCAAATTATCATGCATCAACTGATACGCACTTAAATACGATGTTGAAATCAATTGAGATTCATGTTGATACCATAATGCTTCACTACATAAAATACCATATACACTATCAAAATAAGTATATTGACTACCATTTGGATACTGCTCAATAGATTCGAAAAAACAATATTTAAGATCATTTTCTATATCATCTTTATTTTTTAGAATATCAAATAAAAAATAATACTTAATCCATTCCCAAATTTCATATAATTCATTGACTCGTGATGCTGAGTAAGAAAATTCTGCTGTTTTCAAATCTCGAATAAAATCTTGTTTCATAAAATCTCCGTCAAAATAACCTCCGTTATTTTTCTTTTACTCACAAATTGATTTAAATACCCCTTTAATTTTTCCATATCTAATTTTTCTGGATGATGATGATAATATGATTTAATTTCATTATAATAGTCAGGATCTAACTTTTTACGATATCTCACCAATTCAATTAGCATTCGTTCTCTATCATATATCGGAATCCAGGTATTATTAATTTGCATTTTAGTAAGTCCGATTTCGTAAAGAGCCGCATCCATAAAATATTGTTTTATTTGGTCATCCACAATTCTCCATGCTGGTTTTTTCGTCACAACAACATATTTATCAGGTCTTTTATCGGTCATACCGTAATAATAAAAAGCACTTTCTAAAGTAAAAATCACATTAGGATGTTTAATTAAAAAAGTTGATAATTCTGTAACATTTCTACGATTAGAATAAACGCCTTTTTGTATTTTAAACATAATTCTTTGATCGACTAATCTTTCAATATCTTTATGTGCATAACCTTTTCTTTTTAAATCCGCATACTTATATAACATCTTCATCCCTCCTTTATGACTTTATTATAACACATTTTAAAAAGAAGTATATGTTTTGTTTTTGACAAATTCCGACAATTTATAAAAAAGAAAAGAATCATTTTTTTTCTTTTTATTTTATGTTATAATTTTCATGTTTGAATTAGGAGGTATTATGGAAAAATATCAAAATAATAATCAATTTAGTTTTGAAATAAAGAAAAGAATTCCTGGAAAATTAGGTAGAGCTGGAATTATTCATACCCCTCATGGCGATATTAAAACCCCTGCTTTCATGACAGTAGGTACCAAAGGAGAAGTAAGATTTGTATCTATGGATGAATTAAAAGATATCAATGTTCAAGCAATGCTTAGTAATGGATATCATTTAAGAAATATCTCAAATGAAATTGCTAAAGCAGGAGGACTTGCAAAATGGTCTGGATGGAATGGACCTACTTTAACAGATTCAGGCGGCTTTCAAGTAATGTCATTAGGTTCTGGTATGGGAAAAGTTGTTAGTATGAAAAGGGAACAAAATGTTATAAATGCAAATCCAAAAGATCGTTTAGCACATGTTACAGAAGATGGTGTTAATTTTCTAGACCCATTTACCAATCAAGAAGATTTTATTGGTCCTGAAGAATCTATGCAGATACAATGTCGCATTGGTGCAGATATTCATATGGCTTATGATGAATTAACATCTTTAGCAGATGACTATGATTATAATGTAAAAGCTTTAGCACGTACAGAACGTTGGGCAATAAGAAGTTTAGAAGAACATAAAAAACATTGTGATGATTTAGGTTATCATCAATCATTATATGGTGTATTACAAGGTGGTAGATGGGAAGATCTAAGAAGATCTACCGCAAAAAAACTAGCAAAAATGGAATTTGATGGTTATGGATTAGGTGGTGCTTTTTTAAAGGAAAATCTAGGAGAAATTTTGAGATGGTGTTGCGAAGAATTACCTGAAAATAAACCACGCCACTTATTGGGATTATCTCATCCTGATGATATTTTAATTGGAACTGAAATGGGAGCAGATACATTTGACTGTGTTGCCCCAACTAGAGAAGCTAGACATGGTAGAATTTATACTAAATATGGAAACATTAGACTTGCAAAATTTTCTGATAGTACTGAACCATTAGATGAAGATTGCGATTGTTCTACTTGTAAAGCAGGTTGGACAAGAGGTCAACTTCGTAAATTGTTTAAATCTACTAATCCTGATGATAAACGTTTATATTTTAAATTATCTTCTATACATAATTTAAGATTTATTATACGTTTAACAGAAAATATTAGAGAAGCTATCTTAAATGATCGTTTTGATGAATTTAAAGAAGAATTTTTAAAAAATTATTATCATTCAAACAAATAAAAAAGTCTCAAATATTTGAGACTTTTTTTGAACTGTATAAAATAAATAAAATTAACGTTTTGAGAATTGTGGAGCACGACGTGCAGCTTTTAATCCTGGTTTCTTTCTTTCTTTTGCTCTCGCATCACGAGTAATAAAACCAGCTTTCTTTAAAATAGCACGATAACTTGTTTCGCTTCCTTCATTTGCTTTATCATATTCTAATAAAGCACGAGCAATACCTAAACGGATAGCACCAGCTTGACCATTAAATCCACCACCGTTTACTTTTGCTTCAATGTCAAATGTTTCGTCTGTACTTGTAGCAACAAGAGGTTGTTTTAAATCCATAACATTTGTTTCATATGGGAAGAATTCTCTTACATCAATACCATTTACTGTAATATTTCCTTTTCCAGGTCTTAATACAACTTGTGCAATTGATGATTTTCTTCTACCTGTACCAATAAATTTCTTATCTTTTGCCATTCAAAACCCTCCTATTTACTTTCCTTTAACATAACTGGTTTTTGAGCTTGATGTGGATGTTCATTACCAGCATATACAAATAGTTTTCTATACATTTGACGTCCTAATCTTCCTTTTGGAAGCATTCCTTTAATTGCTCTTTCTATCATTTCTTCTGGATAATTTTCTTTCATTTCACGTGCAGTTCTTTCTCTTAATCCTCCTGGATAACCACTATGGTTACGATAGATTTTTGCATCCATTTTATTTCCAGTAAGATTTACTTTAGATGCATTTACAACGATTACAAAATCTCCACAATCAACATGTGGTGTAAAAGTTGGTTTGTGTTTACCACGTAATATAGTAGCAGCTTTTGTAGCAAGACGACCTAATGTCATATCTGTTGCATCAATTACATACCAATTACGAGATATTTCTTCTTTTTTTTGCATGTAAGTATTTTTCATATTATCTTTTCCCTTTCCAAAATTTTTTATGTCTCATAAGCTGTCCCACGGCCTATGAATGGGATATAAAATGTACCAATTTAAATTGTACTAAAAAATGTGTAATATGTCAATAAAAATATATGTTTTTCAAACAATTTTATAACTAAAATAATATGTTATAATAAATGTGAGGTGACTTTTATGTTCTGTCCAAATTGCCATAAACCTATGAAAAAAGAAAAAGAGATATTTCACTGTTTACGATGTGGCTATACATCAAATGAATCTTATATTGAAAAAGGACTTACCGAAAGAAAAAAAACAGAATTAGAAAGATATTTAGATACTTATTTTATAAAAGTATTATATAATGAAAATTTTTATATTCCAATGTTAATAGGACCTCTTTATTTTTCATATTTTCAACTACACATTG
>CAMBYP010000021.1 GCA_945872435.1 uncultured Mycoplasmatota bacterium | reverse complement strand
TAAAGGAGAGATGAATTTGAAAAAATTAAGAACGTCAGAAATGGTATTGAAAGGGCATCCGGATAAGTTATGTGATCATATTGCAGATAGTATATTGGATGATTATTTGAAACATGATGCAAAAGCAAAAGTAGCTGTAGAGGTGGCAATTAGTTATAGAAAAGTATTTATTTTAGGTGAAGTAACAAGTAGTTATGTGTGTGATATGGAAAAAATTGCAAGAGAAGTTATTAAAAATACAGGTTATGTGAAACCTGAATATGGTTTTACTTATGATCAAGTAGAAGTAGAAATCAATGTGAATAGACAATCAAATGATATTGCCATGGGAGTTTTAAAAGATGATATGGGAGCAGGAGATCAAGGTATGATGTTTGGTTATGCAACAGATGAAACGAAAGAGTTTATGCCTCTTCCATATGTTTTAGCACGTAATTTAGCACTTCGTACAGATTATGTGAAAGAACAAAATATACTTTCTTATTTAAGACCAGATGGAAAAATGCAAGTAACGGTACTTTATGATGATGATATTCCAGTTTGTGTTACTGATATTGTTGTGTCATTACAACATGATGAAATAGAGATTGAACAGTTAAGAAAAGATGTAAAAGAAAAAATTGTTGATGTAGTGATACCATCAGCATACGTAAATGAAAATACAAAGTATCATATTAATCCAACTGGTAGATTTGTAATTGGTGGTCCAGTAGGTGATACAGGATTAACTGGTAGAAAAATTATTGCTGATACATATGGTTCTTTTGCACATCATGGGGGAGGTTCTTTTAGTGGAAAAGATGCTTCTAAAGTAGATCGTACTGGTGCTTATTTTGCAAGATTTGTTGCTAAAAATATTGTTGCTATGGGATTTTCTAAAAGATGTGAAATAGGAATTAGTTATGCGATTGGAGTATCAAATCCTACTAGTATTATGATTGATACATTTCATACAGAAAAAGTACCAGTAGAACAAATAGAAACTTGGGTAAAAGAAAATTTTGATTTTAGACCAAAACAAATGATTGAAAGATTACAATTAGAAAAACCAATTTATGAAGGATTATCTTATTATGGTCACTTTGGAAAAGAAGAATATTTTTTTGAAGAAATCATTAAGAAGTAATTCTTCTTTTTTTTTGCAAATTTTGTTGATTGATAATTTATTCTAGTTTTGTCGAAACACACATTTTAAAATGAATTTATGTTAAAGTGTTAGCGAGGTGAATGGTATGTTAGAGATTAATATGGAATTTAGAAAGGGTATCTTATTTGTTCGTTTCATAGGAGAGTTAACAAAAAACACAGTAGATATTGTCAAAAGAGAAGTAACAAATACATTAGAAGAATATGGAATTCGCAATGTTGTGTTTAATGTTGAAGAATTAGATAGAATTGATGAAGAAGGAATTGATATTATCAAAGAAAATTCTATGATATCAACAAAATATCATGGTCGAACTCTTCTTTGCGGATTACATGATTTACATATGAAGAAAATGATGAAACAAAAACAAATCTTTCAATATATGGATGAAACAAGTGATGAATTAACAGCTCTTTCTATCATTCACGTATAAAGGAGGGATGCGTTTGGAAGAAGAACTTATTTTAACCCATCAAAAACTAATTTATTCTATCTGTAATCGTTATCCATATGAAGATAAAGAAGATTTGTTTCAAGTAGGAGCTACTGGTTTATTAAAAGCGTATCATAATTTTGATCAAAGTTGGAATACAAAGTTTACAACATATGCTTATCCTTATATTTTAGGAGAAATTAGAAAATATGTAAGAGAAAATAAAGGAATTAAAATTAGTCGTGAAATTAGTAAACTTAGTTTAGAAATTGATCGTTATCAGTTAAGATTTTGGCAACAAACTGAACGCTTTGCAACTGTCAGAGAATTATCAATTCATTTTCAAAAAAGTGAATTAGAAATTGTACAAGCAATGAATTCTAAAAATGCTCTCCAAAGCATCGATACACCAATTGTAGAAGATGGTAAAGAAATGAATTTATATGATATTACTCCAAGTCCTAGAAAACAAAATATTGAAGAATTATTAGATTTAAAAGATGCTCTTTTAAATCTAGAACAAGATGAAAGAGAATTAATTTGTAATCGTTATTACAAAGATATGAGTCAAACAGAACTTGCATCTATGACAGGAATGAGTCAAGTTCAAATATCTAGAAAAGAACACAAGATTTTGAAAAAATTAAATCATATGATGCACTAAAAAATACAGATTTCTGTATTTTTTTTGTATGAATTTTAAAAATTATTTCCATATTAAACATAGAGGTGAATCTATGGAAAAAAAGAAATATCAAGATATTGTAAAAAAATATACACCACAAGAAGATAGAACATATCATGGCATTGTTGCTTTTGTAATTGGAGGAGTCATGGGAGTTTTAGGACAATTGTTACTTGATTTATATGCTAATTGGTTTCATTTACCAACAACAGATGCAGCACCATTTATGATTATTACTTTAATCTTTTTTGCTTCTTTATTTACTTCTTTAGGATTTTTTGATAAGTGGGTGGCATGGGCTAAAGCGGGATTAATTATTCCTATTACAGGTTTTGCTCATTCTATGATGAGTGCTGCTTTAGAATATAAAAAAGAAGGTTTTGTAACGGGAATTGGAGCTAATATGTTTAAACTAGCGGGGACAGTGATTATTTTTGGTGTAGTGAGTTCTTATTTATTTGGCTTTATTCGTTTAGTGATATTTGGAGGTTAATTATGGAAACATTTTTTTATAAAAACGTATATTTGAATGAAACAAGTACTGTTGCAGGATTATATGAAAAAAATGGACCACTTGGTCATTATTTTGATAAAACATATGATGAGTTTTATTTTAATGAAAAGACATGGGAACAAGCAGAGTCAAAATTGATAGAAGAAAGTATTGATATTGTTCTTAGAAAATTAAATAAAACTAGATTTGATATTGATGTTCATATTAGTGGTGATTTATTAAATCAAATTGTTGCGTCTAATTATGCAGCTAGTAGATTAAGAATACCTTTTTTAGGTATTTATAATGCCTGTGCTACTAGTGTAGAAGGAATGATTATTGGTGCTAATATGATTGAAGGAAAATTAATTCACAATTGTTTAGTGACGACATCTTCTCATAATAATGCTGCTGAAAAACAATTTAGATATCCTGTAGAATATGGTGCAGTCAAAAAGAAAACAACGACATTTACTGTAACCGGAGGAGCTTGTGCTTATTTGTCAAATGAAAAATCAATGATTAAAATAGATAGTGCTACTATTGGAACAGTAGAGGATATGGATATTAAAGATTCTATGAATATGGGGGCAGTGATGACACCTGCAGCTGCCAGTACTATTTATAAACATTTAAAGAACACAAAACGTGATATTCGTTATTATGATTTAATTTTAACGGGTGATTTAGGTACATATGGTGAGAAAATGTTAAAAGAATATATGGAATTAGAGTATCGTATTCCTCTTAAAAATTATAAAGATGCAGGAACTATCATTTATGATCTTGATACACAACCAGTATTTGCCGGTGGAAGTGGACCAGCTTGTGCACCTCTTGTTACATTTTCTTATATATTAGAACAAATGCGAAAAAAAGAATTAAAACATGTATTAGTTGTTGCTACTGGTGCTTTATTTTCATCTACCATGACAAATCAAAAGTTATCAATTCCAAGTATTGCTCATGCGATTAGTTTGGAGGTTGTAAAATGATGTTATATGTAAATTCATTTTTATTTGCAGGATTTATTTGTTTATTAGCACAAATAATATTAGATAATACCAAATTAACTCCAGGTCATGTTACAACGATTTTTGTTGTTGTAGGAGCATTTTTAGATACATTTTGTATTTATGATAAAATTATTTTACATGTAGGTGGAGGAGCATTAGTTCCTATTACATCGTTTGGGCATTTATTAATTCATGGTGCACTTGCTAGAGCACATGACTTTGGTATTATGGGATTGTTGATGGGAATGTTTGATCTTACTGCATCAGGAATTATTGCTGCTATTGTATTTTCATTTTTCTTTTCACTTATTTTTAAAGCAAAAGACTAATACCAGTTTTTAACTGGTATTTTTTTATTATGATAAAAGTTAGTGTTGACAATATTCTTTTAAAGTAGTAATTTTATAGATAATATAATTTTTTAAAGTGAGAGAGGTGTTTTTATGAAAACGATTTGTAACCAATTATTGATTTTAAAAAAAGATATGATAAAATCATTCATTTGTTGCATGATTTGTTTTCGCAACCTCCGAAATCATTTTGGTTTGAGAAAAGCATAGCAATAATTCACTTTTGATTTGTGTTGTGCTTTTTTTGTATCTTGGGGGTGAAAGGTATGAGCGAAATTACTTGGAATGATTTGTTAATGATGTTAAATAAATATGATAAGGAAGATATCGTTGAAATTGAAAAAGCTTATAAATTTGCAAAATTACTTCATGAAGGACAATATCGACAAAGTGGAGAACCATATATTGTTCATCCTTTAAATGTCGCATATATTTTAGCTGAAATGAATGCTGATAAAGATACGATATGTGCAGGATTGCTACATGATACATTAGAAGATACAAAAATTATAAATGAAGATATTGTAACTCTTTTTAATCCCACTGTTACTAAATTGGTGGAAGGTGTTACTAAAATTAGTAAATTAAATTGTTCTAAACAGGCACAAAGTATGGCTAATACAAGAAAAATAATTACTGGAATTACTGAAGATGTTAGAATTATGATTATTAAATTAGCTGATCGATTGCATAATATGAGAACATTGCAATATAAATCATCATTTAAACAAAAAGAAATTGCAATGGAAACAATGGATATTTTTGTTCCTTTGGCTTATTATATTGGTGCTTATCGAATGAAATCAGAATTAGAGGATATATCCTTACAATATTTATATCCAGACAAATATAAGTATATTCAAGAGGTTCAATTAAAAATAAAAGAAAATAGTAAACAATGTTTGGAAGAAATGCTATATACGATTGATAGTATATTAATAGATAAAGAAATTTCTCATCATATTAAAATGAGAATTAAAAATATATATGGTATTTATAAAAAACTTGAATCAGGATATAACCTTTCTGATATTCATGATTTACTAGCATTAAAAGTGATGGTTAATGATATTTCTAATTGTTATCAAACACTTGGATTAGTACATTCTAAATATCATCCGTTAAATGATAAGTTTAAAGATTATATATTTAATCCTAAAACAAATATGTATCGTTCTATTCACACAACTGTATTTGGAGAAAATAATAGACTAGTTCAAACACAAATTCGTACCTTTGATATGGATCAAATAGCTTCTTTTGGACTTAGTGCTTATTGGAGTATTAATAAGGGAAATGCTAGAGAAGTTATGCAGGAAGAATTAAAGAATAAATATCAATTTTTTAAATCACTTATAGAAATAAATCATGTATTTGCAGATAACCAAGAATTTGTAAGACAAGTAAAATCAGAATTATTTGCAGATAAGATTTATGTGTATACAACAAAAGGAGATATTATTGAATTACCAAAAGGATCTACTGCTATTGATTTTGCTTATAAAATTCATTCGGATATTGGAAATACTATGGTAGGGGTAATGGTAAATGATAAAGATGTAAGTGTTGATTATATATTACAAAATAAAGATCGTGTTCGTATTATTACTGATGATTTATCTTGTGGTCCAAAACAAGAATGGATAGATAAGGTAAAAACAACAAAAGCAAAGAGAAAAATAAAAGAGTTTAGAAGAAAGTAAGTAAAATTGAATAGAAGATTAATATATATCATAATTAGAAAGAGGGTTACTTGTGGAATTTAATGTGAATCATTATAAACAAAAGGGTAAGACATGTGCGATTGCATGTATGTTAATGGTATTAGAATATTATCATATTATTCCAAAAGCCAATTGGTTTTATGAGAAAAAATATGATAAATGTTATCATTCACATTATATGGATGGTACTCCATTTTCTGCTATCGCATGGCATCTTGTTAAAAATGGATTAGATACTGAATTGATTCATTCTTGTGAAACTATGTTTACAAATAAAGATGGATTTCTTTCCAATGATATTTTTCATAACGCTATGATTGAATATAATGAGTATTTAGAATATGCAAAAGAAAAAGGAGTAAAAATAACAAATGGTGTCGATATTACTGAAAAAATGATTCGCCAGTTTTTAGAAAATGGTAAATTTATTATTCTTGCAGGTAGTTTGATGAACTCTTTTCATGCTATTTTGATATGTGGATATACGAATGATTCATTTATTGTATGTGATCCGCTTGATAAAAAGAAGAGTATAAAAACAAGTCAAGAATTGGCTAAGTTTATGGATACAGCAATTGGTAAATGGTGTATTGCTGTAAGTGGTTGTAAAAAACAAATTTGATATCAATTTGTTTTTTTTATGAATTCCAACTAACCACACTTTTCTATACTGCATATATTATAGAATGTTGTTTCTGAAGAAGAAATATAGTAAAATAATGTTGTTAGGAAGTGGATTATGAGAATAGATATTCAAAGTGACTCTAGAAAAGTATTGCCAGGAGATACTTTTATTGCTATTAAAGGTATTGATAGAGATGGGCATGATTATATAGAAAAAGCAATAGAAAATGGTGCTACTAAAATTATTGCTGAACATGGTAATTATTCTGTAGAAACTGTTATTGTAGATGATACAGAAAAATATTTAATTGATTATTTACACGAACATTATGATTCATACATTAGTAAATTGAAGTTGATTGGAATTACTGGAACAAATGGAAAAACAACAAGTGCTTTTTTACTTCATATGGCATTAAATCAACTAGGTAAAAAAACTGGATATATTGGAACAGTTGGTTTTTATGTCAAAGATAAAATTAGAAGTTTAGATAATACAACACCTAATTTATATACATTATATTCTATTTTTTTAGAATGTATTGAAATGGGTGTAGAACAAGTTGTATTAGAAGTAAGTAGTCAAGCAATTTGTGGGAATCGTGTAAAAGGTTTATTATTTGATTATGCGATATTTACAAATTTAACAGAAGATCATTTAGATTTTCATAAAACAATGGAAAATTATGCACTTGCAAAACAACAATTGTTTCGTCAGTTAAAAAAAGATGGGAAAGCAATTGTTAATATTGATGATGATTATAAAGATTATTATTTGTTAAAAGAAAATCATAATATTACATTTGGGAAAAAAGAAAGCGATTATCAAATTTGCGATATTCATATGAATACGATTGGAAGTGTATTTACACTAATACATAAAAATGAAAAAACGATTATGAAAACTTCTTTGATAGGTGAGTATAATATTTATAATCTAATGATTACTATTATTATTTTAAAAGAAATGGGTTGTTCTATTGAAAAGATAAAAGAAGTGGTTTCTAATTTAAATGCTCCAGTAGGTAGAATGGAAACATTGATTTATTCAGATAATCGTATTATTGTTGATTATGCTCATACACCAGATGCTATGGAAAAATTAATTCATACGGTTCGTGAAGTATGTGACGGAGATATTTATGCTGTATTTGGGTGTACTGGAAGTCGTGAAAGAGAGAAAAGACCTGTTATGATGAAAATTGCTACTTCTCTTTGTAAATATGTCATCGTTACAATCGATGATTTACATGAAGAAGAAGCCAATGATATTGTTCATGATATGTTAGAAGGAAATGAAAATCAAAATTATGAAGTAGAATTAAATCGCAAAAAAGCAATCGAAAAAGGAATTCATTTATTGAAGCATCATGATATTCTATTAATTATGGGAAAAGGTCATGAAGATTTTATTATTGTAAAAAATCAAAAAATACCATTTAATGATGTTCAAATTGTAAAAGAAATGCTGAAAGAAAAAGAGACGTTATCTTAAAAAACGTCTCTTTTGTTTTTTCTCGTTTGGAAATAAATCAAATAAAGAATCTGTTATAATATTGGCCAACTTATATTCATCAATATGTTGAAAAGAATAAGATGTTTGATCTACAATATTACCATTTACACTAATATAAAGGGCAGCAGTGAAATTTATATTTTTATTTTTTAAATAATAATCATTGTTTTTTTCTTCTAAATAATATTCATTACATGGTAATTGCCAATCGTTTCCAATATTATGATGTTCAGCATTTCCTTCTTTTAAAATTTGTGTTTCATTTAAAATACGTGTTGGATTTCCTTCATAAAAAATGGAAGAAGAACGAAATAGTTCATAAATTTCAATTGGTATTTTTTGATGAGATTGATCAAATGAAGGAAAGATAATATAATGAGAATGTAAGTGTTTCTTTTTTTGAAAATATTCTAATTTTTTTATTAGAGAATGAATATAGATGGAACTATTTGTCACAATTTGTAAAATATTTATTTTTATTTTTTGTTGATCTAATAAGTTTAGAATTTGGATAATTGCTTCAGGATTTAAAAAAGGTTCTCCACCAGTTAAAACAAGTTTATCGATTTTGACAATATGAAATTCTGGATTCATAAAGATATGTTCTAATACTGTGTTAGAAATATTGATATTTTGTTTTGTGCCACGCATACAGTGTTGACAATTTTGGTTACAATTTCTAGTTATTTCAATATATAATTTTTCTAAAATCAGATTTTTCATATAGTTTCTCCTTTTTGTATTGATTATTGTAGCACATATTTGAAATTATGTTACAATAAAAATTGGAATTAGGTGAAACACATGAAATTAGATAAAAAACAGTTGTGTCATGATTTATTTTCTTGGTACGAAAAAAGTCACCGTCAATTACCATGGCGTGAAGATATTACAGCTTATAAGGTATGGATTAGTGAAATCATGTTACAGCAAACAAGAGTAGAAGCAGTAAAAAGTTATTATCAAAGATTTATGAAAGAAGTACCAACTGTCTTTGATTTGGCTAAAATCAATGATGAAAAATTATTAAAATTATGGGAAGGCTTAGGTTATTATTCTAGAGCGCGTAATTTAAAAAAAGCGGCTTTCATCATTGTAGAAAAATATGGTGGAAAGATTCCTGATACATATGATGAATTAATTACTTTGCCAGGGATTGGTGATTATACGGCAGGAGCGATTCTTTCTATCGCATATCAAAAGTCATATCCAGCTTTAGATGGAAATGTTTTTCGAGTATTAACAAGAGTATTTGAAAACGGAGTTGATATTTTAAGCAGTCGAGGTAAAAAAGAAATAAAAGACTTATTACTTCAGATATTACCTGAACAAAATTGTTCTTTATTTACTCAGGCTATGATGGAATTAGGAGCGACAGTGTGCATACCGAATGGAAATCCACATTGTGAAAAGTGTCCCTTTTCTTGTTATTGTCTTTCCCATTTGCATCATAAAGAATTATTATATCCTGTAAAAAAGAGTAAAAAGCAAAGAAAAATAGAACGACGTTATGTGTTTTTAATTACTTATCGTGATAAAGTGTTAATTCAAAAAAGAAAAAATAGAGGATTGCTGGCTAATTTTTATGAATTTCCAAATGTATTAGTTACTGATGATACAATCGAAGTAGATCAATTCTTGAAAAAATTTCCGTCGTGTGAAGTAGAAGAGATAGGAGATTATAAACATATTTTTACTCATATAGAATGGCATATGATAGGATATCTTTTAAAAGTATCAGAACAAGGAGAAGGTATTTGGGCTACTTTAGAACAATTAGAAGATGTTTATCCGATTCCTAATGCATTTATGAAATATAAACAAAAGTTAAAAGATATTTTGAAATAGAAAAGCACCGGAAAAGAAAAAAAACATAAAATACACCAGGGGTGTATTTTTTTGAATATAAAAAGTGATTCTAGAAAGATAGAGAAAGGTGATACATTTATTGCTTTAGATGGAGTCAATCATCATGGACATGAGTATATTGAAGATGCTATAAAAAGAGGAGCTAAAAGAATTATTTGTACAGAAGGAAATTATGACGTTGAAACTATTTATGTTCCAAATACACATGAATATTTAGTTGAATATTTAGATGCAACTTATCAAGAAGAGTTGCAAGATATAAAATTAATTGGTGTAACTGGTACAAATGGTAAAACAACAACATGTTTTTTAATTTATCAAGCATTAAATCAATTATCAATTCCATGTGCATATGTTGGAACAATTGGTTTTTATATCAATGGCAAAGTAAAAGACTTAACAAATACAACACCAGACGTGTTAGAATTATATGATATGATTTTACAGGCCAAACAAGCAGGTTGCAAGTATGTAGTCATGGAAGTTAGTAGTCATGCATTAAGCTATCAAAGAATTGGCAAGTTAAAATTTCACTATGCATTTTTTAGTAATTTAACAGAAGATCATTTAGATTTTCATAAAACAATGGAAAACTATGCACTGGCAAAACAAAAATTATTTTACCAATTAGAAGAAGATCATACTTGTTTTATCAATTGTGATGATTCATATGCTTCTTACTTTTTGTTAGAACAAAATCATAATTTGACTTATGGTACGAAGAATAGTAATTATAAAATTTCTAATATTCAAGTAGACATATCAAATACTACATTTCAATGTAATGGGTATAGGTATCAAATGAAATTACTAGGGAAGTATAATGTATATAATATGGTTTGCGTGATTGCACTATTATCGGTTATGAATTTTACAAATGAACAAATAAAAAATGTCATTAAAAATTTAGAGCCACCTAAGGGCAGAATGGAAGTATTATCATTTTTAAGAGGAAAGATTGTGATTGATTATGCTCATACACCAGATGCAGTTCAACAAATATTATTGACGGCAAGGGAAATTCCTCATCAAAAAATTTATACAATTGTAGGGTGCGGTGGAGATAGAGATCCACTAAAAAGACCAATTATGGGAGAGATTGCAACTTCTTTATCTGATTTTGTTATTTTTACAAGTGATAATCCTAGAACAGAAGATCCATTTCATATTTTAAAAGATATCACAGCTGATTTACAGAAAAATAATTTTACGGTAATAGAAAATAGAAAAGATGCCATAAATAAGGGTATACAAATGATGAAAAAAAATGATATACTATTAGTGCTCGGAAAGGGACATGAAAATTATCAAATTATTGGTAATACAAAATTTGATTTTGATGATAAAATAGTTGTAGAAACAAAGATTCAAGAAATTTGTAAGGAGTGAAATTATGTTAATATTAACCAAATCCATATTAGCAATGATGATAGGATTTATTTTATCAGCGATTGCAGGACTTATTTTAATTCCATTATTAAAAAAATTAAAAGTAAAACAAAATGTCAGTATTTTTTTAAGAAAAAATCACCAAGAGAAAAATGGTACTCCGACTATGGGGGGACTGATTTTTATTATTCCAACGATGTTGACTATGATATTTTTCTTATTAACAGGAAAAGTAGAATTCAGTGAAAATTTATTTATTGTAATGTTTGTTTTTGTTGCTTATGGATTATTAGGATTATTAGATGATTATCTTAGTATCAAAAGGGGACACAATGAAGGTTTAACTGAATTACAAAAACTGTGTGGACAGTTATTTATCGCGATTATCTTTTTCTATATTTATATGAAAAGTGGCTCTCATCCTGTTTTAGATATTCATACATTAGGAATTCGTATTGATATGGGATGGTTCTATGGAATTTTCTTATTATTTGTATTAGTTGCTAGTAGTAATGCTGTCAATTTAACAGATGGATTAGATGGATTAGCTGGTGGATTATCATTGATGGCTTTTTTAGCATTTGCACTGATTTCTTGGAGTTCTAAATGGACAGTAGGAAGTAGTGATATTGCTGTTTTCTGTTTTGTGTTAGTAGGATCATTATTTGGATTTTTATTATATAACACACATCCAGCTAAAGTATTTATGGGTGATACTGGTAGTTTAGCACTTGGTGGAACTTTAGCTAGTATTGCAATTGTAACTGATCATGAACTTACATTAGTAATTGTAGCAGGAGTTTTTGTCATTGAAACATTAGCGTGTATTATTCAAATGGTTTCTGTCGCTTGTTTCCATCGTAAAGTATTTTTAATGGCTCCTCTTCATCATCATTTTGAAAAATTAGGATGGGATGAAAGAGATGTTGTTAAATTATTTTGGACGATTGGATTAATTCTTTCAATGGCAGCAATTGGATTTGGTGTTTGGTTATAAGATAACTTCGGTTATCTTTTTCTTTATTAAAAAAATAGTGTATAATGAAAATGGTGATAATATGAGTAGTAAGATGTTAAAAGAATATGAAGGAAAATTAATTTTATTATATGGTGGTGTTCATAAAACCAAAGAAGAAAATTTAAATATATTATTTAAAAGTTCTTCAGACAATTGGAGTAAAGATTATGTAAAATTATTAAATGTTTTTCAAAATCAAAATTCCTGGTTGAAAAGAATGGAAAAATTTTCTTTTTTATC
Organism: uncultured Mycoplasmatota bacterium; assembly: GCA_945872435.1. Lineage (GTDB taxonomy): Bacteria > Bacillota_I > Bacilli_A > RF39 > UBA660 > UMGS2016. The sequence continues at coordinate 5,659 of CAMBYP010000021.1, read as the reverse complement.
ACTTTCTATGTTTTTGAAAATTTATCAGTTATTTCAAAAAGAGTTGTATCAAAAAGATGATAGAAAAATTTTAAAAAGCTTAAAATTAGATGTTACAAAAAAATTGAAAGAATTGACAAGTGAAGAAAAAGAAAGATTACTATTCTTTTTACAATATCAGTTAGATTTAAATGTCTATTTGTTTGAAGAACCTTTTTTACATCAAAATGATAATATGACTAGAGAAATGTTAAAATTAATGTTTCATAAATTAAAAAAACATAAAGTAATTTTTGTGACTTCAAAATATCAAATTAATCGAATGGAACAAATTGTTACTGATGTATTAGTTGTAACTCCAAATAAAGTGAGATTAGAACCAATTTCTAAAGTATGTCATTATCATTATTCGTTAGTATATATTAAAGGTAAAAATTATAAAAAATTGAAATTAGGAATTAAAAATATTATTTTAAAAGAACAAACGGATGATGAAATTGTGTTCTTATATTGTGGTAAATTTCATGAATTATTTGAAGTGTTACAAAGTGTAGAATTAGAAGACGTTTCAATTCGTAAACAAACTTTAGAAGAAGCTTTACAATCGTTAAAAATTGAAAATTGACAAATAGTTGATAATTAATGAAAAAAAGTTTTCTTTTTTTCTTTTCTTTTATAGAAAAATCTGATATACTTATGTTAAATATAAGAGAATAGTGAGGGATTTCTTATGAATAATGAAGAAGTAAAGAATATGGAAAATAATCAAATAAATGAAATGAATACCACTACATTTGATGATGTAGAAGTGTTAGATATGGATGATACACCTGCTGTAGAAGAAGTAAAGGCAGAAGAAACTCCAGCAGTTGCGGAAATTAAACCAATGGAATCTATACCATCAATAGAAGAAGTATTAGGTGAAACTCCTAAGGTGGATGTAGAAGTAAAAGAAGAGGTAAAAACAGAACCTGCAACTGTAAATCCATTACCACCTATTGAAGATGTGCTAGGTACTTCTGTAGCACCAGCCCCTGCTGAAACTGTAAAGAATGAAGAAACTGTTAAACAAGAAGCAATGCCTTCATTAGATGAAATGTTTGGAACAAACTTATTTTCTAATCAAGCTGAGCAAACACCAGCAGCTCCTGCAGAAGAACCAAAAGTAGAAGCTGTAGCTGAACCAGTAGTGGAAACTCCTAAAGTAGAGGAAAATCCAGTTGTAGCACCTGTAGAAGAAGTAAAACCAGCAGAAGCAACTACTACTGTTCCACCTGTTACTGATGTATTTGGTGTTTCTGCACCAAAAGTAGAAGAAACTCCAGCAGTTCCAGTTGTTGATACTACAGTAATGAATGAAAAAGAAGAAGAAGTTGTATCTAAATTAGAAAATACTGATATGACACAAACTAAAGAAGAAAAACAGGAAGAATTAGAAAATACAATTTTATTAAATAAACAATTAAATGATGCTAAGATGGCAATTAAAGCAGAAGAAGCAAAAAAAGATCAAGAAACAAAAAATAAAAATGGTCTAACTCTTGTTATTGTTTTATTTACTGTATTAATTGTTGCAGTTGTTGTTATTCCATTTATCTTTAATTATTTAAATAACTAAACGAGTAATGACTCGTTTTTTTTTATTAAAAAAACATATCTTTTTAGATATGTTCTACAGGGTGACTAGATAGAGTAATAATTAAATCCATGTTATCATCATTAGCCATTACATTTTTGTGATATGCATGACATTTTGTACATTGATAAATAATTTTGTAAGTATTTTTAAATTTTTCAATCCCTATTGGTTTTAATAATCCTTGGCATGTATTTTTTCTATCACCAGGGAAAATATCTACATGTTTTGAATATAAACAAAAAGGGCAATGATCTCTAGCACTATAATTTAATTTGGTAACATCTTTATGACAGTGTTCACAAATAAAGTTTTCATCTTTCATAGAAAAGCGTTTCATAACAATCACCATGTATATTATAACATATTCTTTCACAATTGCTGAAAAAGATAGTATAATGTAATTGGAGGAAAAAAATGAAAATAAGTAGTATGAAAAAAATCGGATTATGTGCTGGTTTATTCTTAAGTGGTTGTAGTGCACCGTTAACTGCTGAAACGACTGAAGATTATAGTAAATTAAATATAAATATAGAAAATGATGAGATAAGTTATAATTACCCAGTATATTTAGATATTCCGAAAGTAGGAAAAGAACAAATAGAAAGTTGGATTAACCAACAAGAAATTATCAAAACAACATCATATCAATATTATGATGAAAGTGGTTATGATTATACAGTAAAATATCAAGGAATCTATATATCTTTTTATGTAAATTCATTTGATGCTTTAAAAATAAATAGTAATTTTAGACAACAGTACGAGAATGGCTCTCGTTATTTTTATCAAGTTTTATTTCAACCATCTCATGATTGTAATTTAACAAAAGAATTGATTCAAGACGTAATCAATCAAATTGTAGATAATATGAAAGATTATTTATTTTTTGAGAATGTAGAATCTTTTTATGATTATTCGGTTGAAGAGGGAGAACATATGCCAAAGATAAAAATAAAGAAATGATTCTCTTTTTTTATTTTTAAAAGTTATGTTATAATGATAAGTAGGAGTATAGGAGTGATAAGATGGATTATACAATCACGATTGATAAGTTTGAAGGACCTTTAGATTTATTGTTGCACTTAATTAAACAAAGTGATATTGAAATTGAAGAAATCGAAGTTTCTCAAATTGCAGAACAATATTTAGAATATATTAAAAAGCAAGAAGAAATGAATTTAGATATTTCTAGTGAATATTTAAATATGGCTGCAGAATTAATAGAAATGAAATCTAGTCATTTATTACCACGTAAGAAAAATGAGATAACTGATGATTTTGAAGAAGATCCAAAGGAACGTTTAATCCGTCGTTTGCAAGAATATCAACAATACAAAGAAATTGTATCAAGTTTTAGAAAATTAGAAGAAACTAGAAATTTAGTATATACAAAAGAGCCATCCAACTTATCACATTATAAAACTGAAGATACTTCATTATCTCCTGATATTACTTTAGATAAATTATTAAATGCTTTTCAAGAATTATTAAAAAGGAAAGAATTAGAAAAGCCATTACATACAACTGTAACTAAAAAAGAATATTCAGTAGCTAAAAGAAGCTATGAAATTAAGGAAATTTTAAAAAATAAAAAAAGAGTTTCTTTTGCAGAATTATTTCAAGAATGGTCTCGTGATTATGTTGTTGTGACTTTTTTATCCATTTTAGATTTGGCAAAAAAACAAGCGCTAATGATAGAACAGAGTCATAACTTTGACCATATTATATTGTCAGTAAAGGAGAATTCATATGAATCTTAAAGCAGTGATAGAAGGATTATTATTTGTTTCGGGTAGTGATGGAATTACTTTAGAAGAACTTTCTGATATACTAGAAACTGATACTAATGAAATAAAAAAGTTGCTAGATGAATTGAAACATGATTATGAGTGTGAAGAACGAGGAATTGTTTTAGAAAAATATGGGGATCAGTTTAAATTAACAACAAAAAAAGAACATAAAAAATATTATGAAAAATTAGTTTCTGTTCAAGATAGTCCTAATTTGAGTCAATCTGCTTTAGAAACATTAGCAATTATCGCATATAATGAACCTATTACTAGAGTTGAAATAGATGAAATTAGGGGAGTAGGTAGTGCTTATTTAGTAAGAAAATTATTACTAAAAAATTTAATTGAAGAACGAGGTAAATCTGATTTGCCAGGTCGTCCAATGTTATATGGAACAACTAAAGAATTTTTAGATTTTTTTGGACTTAAAAATAAAGAATCTTTGCCACTATTAAATACAGATGTAGAAACAATTGAAGTGGAAACTGATTTGTTTGATTCTAAATATCATGAATTGTAAATTACTAATTGTGAAAGGAAAATTTGATTATGAAACAAGCTAAATTGAAAAAGTCACAGCGTAAAAATTTGATGAAAGTAAAACAAATTATAAAACAAGATCATGTTATTTCATATGATTATGAAATAAGTGGTGATTGGAAAAAATATTTTACAGAAAACAACCCATTTTTTGTGGAGTATAACAAGAATATTGAATATGTTCCAAATAGTATTGCTATTATTCCGTTGATCGGAAATTCCTTGATTGCAGCAGCATTATTTCAAGCTGTAATCGAAGTGGAAGAAGTGGATGAGACTTTTTATGAAGCAATTCCAAATATTTTACAAGGTTATCAAGATATGTATCCTGATTTGCATTTTTATAAAGAGAATATTGTTTGTGCTCAATCGATCATCAAAAATAAAAAGAAAATAAAAGATACTCATTCTATGCTTTATTTTAGTGGAGGAGTAGATGCTTACTCTTCGTTAATTACTCATGAAAATGAGGATTTGGAATTAGCTTGTATTTGGGGGGCAGATATTCCATTAAATAATGAAAAAGCCTTTCACCAGGTGGAAAAAGAAAATCAAAAAGTTTCTAAGAAACATGGATTACCACTTACTATATTTCGTTCTAATTTACGTACTTTTTTAAATGAAGATTTATTATCTCGTTGGACAGTGAAACAAGGGTATGACGGTTGGTGGTATAATTTTCAACATAGTATTGGAATGTTAACTCTTGCTGCACCATATTCTTATCAGAAAATAGATTGTATTTACTTCGCTTCTACTTATTCTAATAAAATGGAAAAAGGATATGCTTTAGCTTCGGATCCTAGTATTGATAATCAGATCCAATTTGCTAATACGAAAATAAAACATGACGGATTTGAATTTAGTCGGCAAGATAAAGTAGCTCGTTTGTGTCATTATTCTAAAAAACATCATAAGAAAATTTATTTAAGAGTATGTTATCGTTCTCACACGGGTGATAATTGTAGTGTGTGTAGGAAATGTGTCATGACTATGATGTCTATTTTAGTAGAAGGATTTCAACCGGAAGATTTCGGTTTTGTTTATGATAGAAAAACTTTTCCAAAATTATTTTTAGCAAGTATGAAAGAAGTCGCATATGACCATCCTTATGACTTTCTAGCTATTTTTACTGATATTCAAAATAGATTTAGAGAACAATTTAATTTAGATGAAATTCCTGTAGAATGGAAAGTATTTTATCTTGTAGATGTTAGTGACTTAGTTTCATTTTTATCAGCAGATTGTAATTATTGTCTAGAAAAGGATAAGTATATTAAAATGTTAGAAGATGGTAAAAATTGGTTAGAAGAACATTCGAATGAACAAGAGCGATATATTCAAAATCTATTAATAGAAAATAAAAGGTTAGAAGAATTATTACAAAATAATATTGTTTCCAGAATAAAAACAAAATTAAAAAGAAACAAAAAATCATAAAATGTTTACAATATCCAAAAACGGAAGTTTATCTTCTGTTTTTTTGTGTATAAAATGGGATTATTCACTAATTATTTCAAAATAGTTTCATATATTATAATGAAAGGAGTGTGAATATGGATATTTACGAAAGTGCATTACAAAAAATAAAATGTGATACTAAAAATTGTAAACCATGTGCTTATGCTGGACCAACTGGGCCAACCGGGCCAACCGGACCATCAGGTGGGCCAACGGGACCAACAGGACCAACTGGAGTAACAGGACCAAC
>CAMBYP010000020.1 GCA_945872435.1 uncultured Mycoplasmatota bacterium | reverse complement strand
GCTTGTTTTCTTCCTAACTTAATTGGTCTTGAATGACTATCCATTATTTGTTGAACTTTTTTAAAATCTTCTTTAGATATAATCGGTTCATGTCTACCTTCAACTACTACCTTTTCTACTTCTCCATAATTTATCTTTGCTTTTTGTTCTAGATAATCTGGTATGTATGATTTTCTATAAACTATAGTACCTGAATAAAATGGATTTCTTAAAACTCTTGAAATGTATGGAGCACTCCATGTTGTTAAACCTGTAGAAGTTGGAACACCTTTTTTAGTTAATTCATCTGCAATTTTTACTGTACCTTTTCCATTTAAATATTCAGAGTAAATATATCTTACAATTTCAGCTTGTTCTTCATTTACTACTAAATCTTTACCAACTTTGTCATATCCAAGAATATTACCTGAACCATAGAATACTCCATTTTGAAATGATATCATTTGACCTGCTTTAACTCTTTGGGAAGTTTTCTTACTTTCATTTTGAGCAAGAGTTGCCATAATAGTTAGTTTTAATTCACCATCTTCATCATTAAATGTCCATATATTATCTTCAGTAAAATATACTTCTACTCCAATCTTTTTTAACTTTCTAGTTTCTTGCAATGTATCAACTGTGTTTCTAGCAAATCTTGATACCTCACGAGTAATTATTAAGTCAAACTTTCCTGCTTTTGCATCCTCCATCATTCTCATAAAGTTCTTTCTTTTCTTTGTAGATGTTCCTGTTATACCTTCATCTATATATCTATCATATAAAATCCAGTCAGGATTTTTCTTTAGAATATCATCATAGTATTGAACTTGATTATCTAAAGCAGATAATTGAGCTTCATGTTCAGTTGAAACTCTAGCATATATTGCTACCTTTCTTTTCATTAAATCACCTCTACAAAGAAATTATCATTTTTATATAAATATGTTTAGGTTGCGATCAAAGCAAAAGAAAAAGAAGTATCTCTACTTCTTCATCGCACATTTGACAATTAATAATTATGCATAAAATCTAACACTAGGATACTCTTTACGCATCTTCATTATATCATAATAATTATATTCTTTGACTTTAGGAAAATCAGATTTAACATCAGTTACCATATATAATGTATATGAATCCTTATACTTTTCCATAAACTTTAACTCACCACTAGACATATTAAATATAGGCTTAATTCCAGATGTTGATTTTACTTCAACATATTTCTTTTCACCATTTTCAATATACTCAATATCATAAGGTGATTGTGGAAAATCTATACTAGTATGATATAATTCATTATCCTCAGTCAATTTTTCTTTTAATAATTGATATATAAATTCTTCTCCAAGTTTTCCGTTTTCAGTTCTAGATTTATTAATAAGTTCATAAGAAACATTTGCAGATCCTGCAATTTCTGGATTTTGCTCAACCACAACAACATAATCATTATCAACTACTTTATTTGGATCAATCATTAATTTTTGACCTACACCTTTTTGTCTTCTGAATACAGTTGATAAAGGAATCCCTTCTGGTCCTATTAAAGATGTAATAAAATTTAAAGTTTTTGTATCTTCAAAATATTCAAAACCTCTAACAACAAATGCAAAGCCTCCATTTTGTTTCATAATAGCATTTAAAACATCTTGATTATCAATATTATATCCGTCTGTTTTAAAACTAAAAGTTATTGGATAATGAAGTTTTATTCTACCTAAATGAGTGTTTTTAGTTAATCTTCCATCTTTTATACTTCTTATATACTCATCTGTCTCTCTTTTAAAATACATTGCAAATTGAGAATCAGTATCTAATTTTTTTCCATCTAATAAGATATTACTAAAAACAAAAACATTATCAATATTATTTCCTGAATGAGATGCTCTTTGACATTGATGAATCAACATTGCTGGTGGATTCTTAACATCACAATTATAATTTTTTAATTCTAAAATATCATTTCTCCATTTAGATTCATCCTTACTTTGATTCAATGGAGTGGACACTGTTGCAGTTTGTCCTTTATTATAATCATTATATGTTCCTATAAATAAAGATTTTTCATCAATTTTGAATCTTATTTTATTTTTCATTTTATTCCTCCTGTTAATCTATCCAATCTTCACCAAGATCTTTTAGTTGAGTAAAAATATGATCTAATAAAATATAAACTAAGTTAACATCCCAACCATTACCTGCTCTTTTAGATAATTGAGTATAAGATTGATTTCCAAATACTATATCAACTTTTCTTCCAACACCATCTAATCCTTCAAGTCCCATAAGTCTAAATTGTTCTGTTACTGACATCTTTCTTACTACTTCTTTATTTCCGTGTGGTTCAATTACTCTTAAAGCATTGTGTTCTGGCATTGTAATTGTTATAGAATATCCATCAGTTTTAATCTTTTTATTATATACGTCAAAACATAATGCTTTTTTTACTCTAAAGCTATCAATATTATGTTTTTCTTTTAGATGTTCTATTTGTTTTTCTGATAAATACATTTCTTTTGGGACGAAACCTTCTGGATCTAAAAACTCAGCCATTAGCATTCCATTATGAATTTCTTCAGGAATCATTGAAAAGTTTTCAGGCAAACCTCCAAGTCTTGCAAACATCCAAACTCTTTCTCTATTTTGAGGTACTCCATAATCTTTACTATTTAATAATGCAACTCTTAGTGGAGAATCCTCTTTTCCATTTGAATATCCCATTTTTATTAACATGTTGTCCATTTGTTTTCTTGTGGATTCAAACTTTTTAGAGAAAAAACCTTTTACATTCTCTAACAAAATATATTTTGGCTTCTTTGCTTCACAAATACGCATAATATGTTGAAACAATGTACCTCTTCCATATGGATCATCTACACCTTTTTGCATACCTGCTGTCGAAAATGGTTGACAAGGAAATCCTCCCATAAAAATATCAAAATCTGGAACATCATCTGGATTAAGCTTTGTTATATCACCAAAATTCTTAATAAGATTTCCTTTTTTATCTTTATGATTTAAGTCATATAATTCACAAGCGTATTTATCTATTTCAGAATAACCAATAATTTCAAATTCAAAATTAGGATATTTTTCTTTTAATCTATCTAAAGCGAAGTGTCCACCACCATATCCAGCAAACCCTTCGAACACTTTTAATACTTTTTTCTTCTTTTGTGTCATTATAAACCTCCTAATAATACTCAATTAACATTATATCATAAAATCACCAATTTTTGCCCTGTTTATGTTAATGTAATTCATTTTCTATTTTAAAATTCAATTTCCATTCGAGATACTCATCATCTGATATATCATAGTTCTCTCTCCTCTCTCTCATCTTCTTCCATTCTTGAATTCCATTATAAACATTCATGTTATATGGTTTACCAGAAAAAGAATCCATTTCAATATTAAATTGATAATATGGAAACTCTTCTTCTAACCACATTTGATAATAGATCTCATCTATTGGATTAGTGAAATCATATTTTCTTATTGCATCAACACTTACTTCAAATAGTTCTGCTAATTCTTACAATCTACTTTGACTTGGACTAGTAGTATTATTTTCATACTCACGAATTGTTTTATTTGGTTCCTTTCCTCCAAATTCAAAATAAGCTGCCACATCCCCTTTAGTCATATGTCTGACTTCTCTTATGTACTCAAGTCTGGCTCCTTGAGACATATTCTTTAAATTAGGTTTAATGTAAAACATTCTATCTACCTCCATTTCGTTTTACTTTTTCACCAACAAAAAAAGTAGCCCTAACCTTATTGCTACTTTCCTGCATAAAAATTTATTATTGTGGCATCACACCACACAACCAATTTTTACTATTTACATAATATTATCATTCTTCCGTTTTATCCTTTTATTCCAACAAAAAAAGACTCATTTGAGTCTTTCTTATTTTACCATTTGGAGTGTGTTCTCACTCTATTTTTGGTGGGACTTGATAGCAGCTTGTCACTACAAACAAATTAGTAAACCAAACCGTATGCGACCATATACTAATAATGACTAAGATAACTAAAATGTCATGATTTTTTATTTATATTCCTCTATAAAACAATCCTTTTGTCCTTTCCCTGCGATTTTTAATTTTAATGTTTCATCTAAAAAATTTAGCTTCCATTCAAAATAATCTTTGTGGACTATAATTTTTTCGACTACTTCTTCTATCAATCTTTCATCAACACCATTATAGCCAATATCTAAAATCTTTTTAACTGATTTCATTGCTTTTTCTTTCCTAACTTGTATTGGCTCTAAGTGTTTAAGTTTTATTTCTAATTCTAAAATTTCTATTTTATATGTTTCTATTTTTGATTCTGTTTTTCTATGATAACCTTCAAAAGTAGATGCATCTATTGTTCCTTCTAGATACATATCTAATATTCTATTTTGTTTAGTATTTTCATCTTCAATAAGGTTTTTATACCTTTTGATTTCATTGTTTATGTTTTTTTCTTCACGTTCTTCGATCTTTACTCCTTCCATTAATATTTTTGTTAATTCTTCTCTATTTTCTTTATCATGAGTTAAACAAGTAAATATGTGTTCTGCCATGCGCTCAAGTTTCCATTCCTGTATTCCCTTAACATCACATAATTTATCTCGACTATTCTTTCTTCTATAACAATCATAACTATAGGTTGTTCCATATTTATTTTTGTGATAAGTTCTTCTATTAAATGTAGATCCACATTCACATATTAATTTCTTACTCCACATATTTTTGGGAACACCTTTGCCTTGTCTTAATCCTTCTTTTATCGCCTTAGAATGACTATCTAATATCATTTGTGCTTTCTCGAAGTCTTCTTTAGATATTATCGTTTCGTATTCTCCTTCAACTATTACCTGTTTTACATTACCATTATTCTTTACTCTTTTTTGTTCTAAATAATCCGGAACATATTGCTTTCTATAAATAATAGTTCCACAATAAAATGGATTTCTTAGAACTCTTGTAATATAAGATGCACTCCATCTAGTTAAACCTGTTGAAGTTACCATACCTCTTTTCTCAAGTTCATTTGCTATAGCAGTCGTACCTTTTCCATTTATATATTCTCTAAATATAAATCGAACTACTTCTGCTTGATCCTCGTCTACTACTATCTTGTTCTTATCTACTTTATAGTAGCCAAGAATATTTCCAGTTCCCATTATGACTCCGTTTTGAAATGCAATTTGCATTCCAGCCTTTACTCTAGTAGATGTTTTCTTACTTTCGTTTTGAGCTAATGTAGCCATTAATGTTAATTTCAACTCACCATCCTCATCATTAAATGTCCATATATTATCTTCAGTAAAATATACTTCTACACCTATCTTTTTTAATTTTCTTGTTTCTTGAAGAGTATCAACTGTATTTCTTGCAAATCTTGATACTTCACGAGTTATTATTAAATCAAACTTTCCTTCCTCTGCATCCTCCATCATTCTCATAAAATTTTTTCTCTTCTTAGTAGAAGTTCCTGTTATACCTTCATCTATATATTTATCATATAGAATCCAGTCAGGATGTTTAGCTAATATCTCATCATAATACTGAACTTGATTATCTAAAGCAGATAATTGTGCTTCATGTTCAGTAGATACACGAGCATATATTGCTACCATTCTTTTCATTTCTCTCACCTCTACTAACTTTTTAACATTTTTATTAGAAAAAGTTTAATGTACGACTGACCTAAATCAATGTGCATATTTTAATTACAAAAGAAAAACACTATAAATATAGTGTTTACTCTTTATTATTATTTCTTCTTGTATCCCATGCTTTTTTTCGAGCACATATTGGGCAGCCTCTACCCTTATTTCTGTTTGCGATAGAAGATATCCAATGATATCCACACTTTTTGCAAATCCAATTTACTTTCTTTCCTGATGATTTTTTAATATTGTCTGGGTAAATATCAAGCTTTTTATTTGATTCATAATCCCATTCGTCTAATAACTCAGGATTTACTGTTGCTAAATCATTTTCTCCTTTAATAACATTGTTCCCTGAACAGTATGGGCATTTTGTTCCTTTAATTCTATTTGCAATACTCGCTTCCCATTCATGGCCTCTGTTACATTTCCACCATACTTTGACTCCAGAATTAATAGATATACTATCAGGAGTTATTTTATTCTTATCATAATCCCATTCCTTTAGAATGCTATTGTTTGTTGAACTTAAACTAGAACAGTAAGGACATTTCTTTTTTCCTCTTGATCGCATACTTGCAGTTGCTTTCCATTCTTTACCACATTTGTTACATTTCCAATTTAGTAAAATTTTTGAATATTCTGAAATAGAATATGGATCCAAGCCTTTATTCTTCTCATAATTCCAGTCAATCAATAAATCCTTATGTTTTTTTCCAAAACTTTTATTTAGTTCAATAAACTTGTATTCTTTAACAATTTGAATTTCATCTCTTCTTGTATCGATATCATAACTATTAATTTCGCCAATCATATCAATAATCGTTTTTATAGTTTCGTTCAAATCTTCATATGATGAATTATCTTTCCTAAATACATTTATTGCTGATTGGGTTTTATTTAGTCCTTGTTCTCTTACACGAAATAATTTAATTCCATTTTTTTCACAAAACAAATCTTTTTTATTTTCTGATTTGAGTCTTTGAGTGTGATAGTATACACCATCATATTCAATTCCTATTTTTTTTAATGGGATGAAAATATCAATTTCTATTCCATTATAAATATATCTATTTTCTGCATCAGGAAATGATTTACTAATATAGTAGAATAATGCTTGTTCAGGAAAAGACGTTTGACTATTACATTAGGACATCCTGAGCCTTTTGCACGATTAACAATTGAAGATTTCCATTGATTTCCACATTTTGAACAAATCCACCATACTTTTTTACTGGATCCCCAAGATATTGTACTTGGATCAATTCCTAGTTTTTCGTTTTTTTCATAATCCCATTCTTTTACAGCAAGAGGATTTTTTACTTCTATGGAATCACAATGTGGACATGGATTATAACCATAGACACGATTAGAAATTTTAGCTTTCCAACTGTAATTACATTTAGGGCACTTCCACCAAACTATTAAACTAGACTTATTTTTGCAACTTTCTGGAAGAATATTCAATTTGCTATTTTTTTCGTAATCCCATTCATCTAAAAGATCGGGATTTAAAGTAGCCAAATCATTTTCTCCTTTAATTACTTTGTTTCCTGCACAATATGGACATCCATGTCCTTTGACACGATTATTAATTGTTGATTCAAATTCATGTCCATTCGGACAAATCCACCATACTTTTTTACCTGAGTTTGATGTGTAATTCTCAGGTAAGAGATTCTTATTCTTTTTAAATTCCCATTCTTTTATAAGATTTGGATTTAATGTTTTAAAATCATTCACTCCTATAATAGGCTTTTGTCCTGCACAATATGGACATCCATGTCCCTTTACTCTAGTATAAACATAAGATTCGTATGAATGTCCATTTGGGCATATCCACCATACTAATTTATGAACTCCTAAAGTAATGTTAGAAGAATCTAGGTTTATATTTTTTTCATAATCCCATTCTTTCATCAACTCTTTATTATCAATTAAATACTTTTTCAATGTAATCACCTACTTATTTATTTACAAATAGGACATTTCCCATTTTGTGTTATTTGTGATTTTATTACTCTCTCATAAGAATGTCCATTTTTGCAAATCCACCATACTTTTTTCTGAGATCCATATGTATAATCTTCAGGTCTATTATTATTTTTATTATAGTCCCATTGTTTAACTATATCTGGATATTTATCTTTTAATGAACCTTCTTTTTCTATTTTTGATTTTATTCTATTTTTACCACTTTGTTTATTTGAACATTTTGAGCAACCAGAACCTTCACTTCTTTTACCAGGCATTGCTTTCCATTCATAGTTGCATTTTGAACATTTCCACCATACATTTTTCCACGCATGATAATGTATTTTATTCGGATATATACCTAATTCATTATTTTTTTCAAAGTTCCATTCCTTCATTAATTCTGGTTGTTGTGTTTCAAAATCATTAAATCCTTCAAGAACTTGCTTACCATTGCATATAGGACATCCTGTGTTCAATATTGCTCTTGACCTTACTAGTGTTTCATATGAATGTCCTTTTGGACATATCCACCATACTTTTTGATGTGAGCCACAAGTATATCTGTCTGGGCCTAAAATATTTTTATTATAATCCCATTCCTTTACTAAATCTGGTTTCAAAGATTTTAGATCGTTGTATCCTATTAATACTTTTTTATTTGCACATATAGGACATTTTTCTTTTTTATTTCCAGTTCTATGCGATACAGCAGCTTCATATGAATGTCCTTCTGGACACAACCACCAAACTTTTTTAGATGATCCGTATTTTATTTCAGAAGGTTTAATTTTGTTCTTTTTATAATTCCATTCTCTTGCTAAATTTGGAAAAAGAGTTTCTAAATCATTTTCACCTTGAATAACTTTTAATCCTGAACAATATGGACAACCAGCACCCTTTATGTGATTTGATACTTGTTGTTCATAACTATGTCCCTTATTACATTTCCACCATATTTTCTTTTCAGAACCAGGTACAATACTACTCGGTTTAACTATATTCTTATCATAATCCCACTCTTTCATGAGTTCAGGATAAAGTTTTTCAACACTATTTTCTTTTCTTTGGAGAATATATTGATTATAAATCTTTTGCCTATCATTTGATAAATCAATCTTCAAATTACTGTCGTAATTAAATAATTGCTTAATAATATCAAAAATACTATATATAATATTTTCAATTTCTTTATCATTATTTTTCTTTGTTAAATGTAAAGTGTAATCTGCATGGCTTGGCAAATCTAATCCTTTTTCGCGAATTCTAATTAATTTAATACCATATTCTTTTAAGTGGTTATATTTGTTTTTTTCTCTTTCTAACGCTTCTTTAGAATTATGAAAATAAACCCCATCATACTCAATTCCTAAATTCATACAAGGAATAAATATATCAACTTCTTTTCCAACTAAATCCATTCTATTTTGAGTATCTTCAAATTCTTGTTTTAAATAATAATATATCGCTTGTTCAGGAAAAGATGTTCTAATCTCATTTGCACAATTAGGGCAACCTGTTCCTAATGATCTATGTTTAACTGCTGTTTGATATGAATTATCACAAATAGGACAAATCCACCAGGCTTTTTTATCTGAATACTTTGATACTTGCTCTGGAAACAAGTTTATTGAATTATTCTTATCATAATCCCATTCTTTCATAAGTTCAGGATAAAGTGTTTTTATATCATTTAGTCCTTCAACAACTATCCTTCCACCACATACAGGACAGCCAGATCCATTTGTTGTTCTACTAGCTACAATTGCTTTCCATTCGTAATTACATTTAGAGCATTTCCACCAAGCTTTGTATTCAGAACCAGGAACTATATCTTTAGGACTTCTATCATTCTTTTCAAAAATCCATTCATTCATTAAATCTGGATAATTATCAAAAAGTGAACCTTTTGTTTTAATTTGATTTTTCAATTGATTTGCACGATTTAATTTAGGAGCACAATTAGGACAACCAGTTCCTTTTTCACCAGTTCTATTTACTATAGCTGTCTTCCATTCATAACCACACTTTGAACATATCCACCATACTTTACTTGAGCTACCATGCAAATACTCACTAGGTAGTTTTTTATTTTTATATATATTAAACTCTTTTGCTATATCAGGATATTTACTTTCTAAATCATTATAGTTTTTTAATAGCATTTGATTAGAGCAAAAAGGACAAGATGATCGTTGAGAACCAGTTCTACGACTAATTGGAGCATTCCATTCATGACCTTTTTCACAAACCCACCATACTTTTTTTGAAGAACCATAGGAAACTTCTTTTGGTCTTATTCCTAATTCTTCATTTTTTTCATAGTTCCATTCTTTTACTAAATCCGGATATTTAGAATACAAATCATTATATCCTTCTATGATCTGTATTCCGGCACAAACAGAACATTGTTGTTTTGCTTTTCCAGGAGTTGTTCTAGAATTTAAGCCCATTAAGTAAGAATGACCCTTATTGCATTTCCACCATACTTTTCTAGCTGAGCCGTATGACACAGTATATGGGTTTAATCCTAATTCACCATTTTTTTCATAATCCCATTCATTAATTAATTCAGGATTATGCTCAGCTAAACTAATCATGAATACTCCTCCTTCTTAAGGAATATTATAGCACAATTACAACTTAATTAATCTTCAAAAATAAAGTTTAATTTCCACTCAATATAATCATGAGTTGATATTTCACCATTTTCTCTTCTTTCTTTCATTTCTTTCCATTCTTTAAGACCTTCTAATACACATTTACCATAGTCAGATAATTTAGATGCAATATTATCTATATTTATATCAAAGAATGGCATTAATTCTTCTTCCCACATAGCAATATATACTAAATCAATTGGATCTATTAAATCATAATCTCTAATAGCATCAATACTTACATGATATAATTCTGTAAGTTCTTTCATTCTTGGTGGAAGCGGATTAACACTATTATCTTCATAATTTCTAATTGTTCTATTTGGATCTTTACCTCCAAATCCAAAATATTCTGTTACTTCATCTCTTTCCATACATCTAAATACTCTAATAAATTCTAATCTAGCTCCCTTTGTTAAATCTCTTAATTTTGGTCTAAAAAAATAATCATTCATAAATCAAAACCTCCTTTAATTATTTTTTTCAACAAAAAAAGAGTCACTTTAGACTCTTAATAAATATCCCTTATTATTCCTTTAATTAAATAGATCTTGGCAGTCACCTCCTTTGCACCCCAAGAGTTGCTATCCTAGATTGATTGCAACTATATTTTTTTATTCTTATAAGACTAGTTAAAAACACTAGCCAACTCCTTTTTATTCTTTTTATATAAATCTATAATTCTTTTTATTGCACTAAAAAAGAGCTTTTCAGCTCTTTTATGTTTTATTATTTATCGTATGTCCTCACATACTAATTTTTGCGTCCTTTGATTGCGGCTTGTGCAGCAGCCAATCTAGCAATAGGTACTCTAAATGGACTACAAGATACATAAGTTAATCCAACTTTATGGCAGAATTCGACACTTGAAGGGTCTCCACCATGTTCACCACAAATACCTAATTTGATATCAGGTCTAGTTTTTCTACCTAACTCAGCAGCCATTTTAACTAATTTACCAACACCAACTTGGTCAATTTTAGCAAATGGATCATTTTCATATATCTTCTTGTCATAGTATGCACCTAAGAATTTACCAGCATCATCCCTTGAGAAACCAAATGTCATTTGAGTTAAGTCATTTGTTCCAAATGAGAAGAACTCTGCTTCTTTTGCAATTTCATCAGCAGTTAATGCAGCCCTTGGTATTTCAATCATAGTACCAACATGATAATCAAGTGGGAAGTTAGCTTCTTTAATAACTTCGTCTGCAGTTTCACATACTATATCTTTTACATATTTTAATTCTTTAACTTCTCCTACTAATGGTATCATTATTTCAGGTACAATCTTAGTTCCCTTACGTTTTGAAACATTAATAGCAGCCTTAATTACAGCCCTTGTTTGCATTCTTGCAATTTCTGGGAATGTAACTGCAAGTCTACATCCTCTGTGTCCCATCATTGGGTTAAATTCATGAAGTGATGTGATTATTGCTTTAATTGTTTCTACTGATTTTCCTTGTGTTTTTGCAAGTAATTCTATATCTTTTTCTTCAGTAGGAACGAATTCATGAAGTGGTGGATCTAGGTAACGAATTGTTACTGCATAACCTTCCATTGCTTCATATAATTTTTCAAAATCACTTTGTTGCATTGGTTCGATTTTAGCAAGAGCCTTTTCTCTTTCTTCAACTGTATCTGAACAAATCATTTCTCTTATTGCTGCAATTCTATCTTCAGCAAAGAACATATGCTCAGTACGACATAAACCAATTCCTTCAGCACCTAATTCACGTGCTTTTAATGCATCTTTTGGAGTATCAGCATTTGTACGAACTTTTAATACACGGTACTTATCAGCCCATTCCATGATACGACCAAATTCACCTGTAATTGTAGCATCAACTGTTGGAATAATTCCTTCATAAATACATCCAGTTGAACCATCTATTGAAATTTCTGAACCTTCTGTAAATGTCTTACCTGCTAAAACAAATTTTTTGTTTTCTTCATCCATAATAATTTCAGAACATCCAGATACACAACAAGTTCCCATTCCACGAGCAACAACTGCAGCATGACTTGTCATACCCCCACGTACTGTTAAGATACCTTGTGATGCTTTCATACCTTCGATATCTTCTGGAGATGTTTCTAATCTTACTAGTACTACTTTTTCTTTACGACTAGCCCACTCTTTAGCATCTTCTGCTGTAAATACTACTTTACCACATGCTGCACCTGGAGATGCTGCTAAAGCCTTTGCAAGTGGTTTAGCATCTTTTAATGCTTTTGCATCAAATTGTGGATGTAATAAAGTATCTAAGTTACGAGGATCAATCATCATTACTGCTTCTTTATCAGTAATCATACCTTCATCAACTAAGTCACAAGCAATTTTTAAAGCTGCCTTTGCAGTTCTCTTACCATTTCTTGTTTGTAACATATACAATTTTTTATCTTCAATTGTAAATTCCATATCTTGCATATCATGATAATGATTTTCAAGTGTTTTACAAATTTCTACAAATTGATCATAAACTTCAGGCATTACTTCTTTTAAATGTGATATTGGTTGTGGAGTTCTAACACCAGCAACTACGTCTTCACCTTGAGCATTCATTAAGAATTCACCCATTAAATGTTTTTCACCTGTTGCAGGGTCACGTGTAAATGCAACACCAGTTCCACTTGTTTCACCCATGTTACCAAATGCCATCATTTGTACGTTTACGGCTGTTCCCCATGAATAAGGAATATCATTATCACGACGATATACATTTGCACGAGGGTTATCCCAAGAACGGAATACTGCTTTAACTGCTCCCATTAATTGTTCAGTAGGGTCAGTTGGAAAATCTTCACCAATTTTACTCTTATATTCTTCTTTAAATTCTCTTGCTAATTCTTTTAAATCATCTGCTGTTAATTCAACATCTAATTTAACACCTTTTTTTTCTTTCATCTTATCAATTAGTTGTTCAAAGTACTTTTTACCTACTTCCATAACAACATCTGAGTACATTTGTATAAATCTACGATAGCAATCCCATGCCCAACGTGGGTTACCACTTTTTTTGGCTAATGTTTCTACAACTTCCTCATTTAAACCTAAATTTAAAATTGTATCCATCATACCAGGCATACTTGCTCTTGCACCAGATCTAACTGATACTAATAAAGGATTTTCTTTATCACCAAACTTTTTACCAGTAGTTTCTTCCATTTTAGCGATGTATTCAAATATTTGATCTTGAATTTCTTTACTTATTTGTTTTCCATCTTCATAGTACTTAGTACATGCTTCTGTTGTGATTGTAAATCCCTGAGGAACAGGTAATCCAATTTTAGTCATTTCTGCTAAGTTAGCGCCTTTTCCCCCTAATAATTCTCTCATTTCTTTGCTACCTTCTGAGAAGGCATATACATATTTTTTCATAATTCTCCTTTCAACTATATTATTATAGCAAAAGAAAAGATAGTACTCAATTAAGTTTACTATCTTTTACATTATTTTTTTATTAAAGTCTTATCATTACTAATTTTTAAATTCTTACTACTAATTTGAAGTTCTTCTGGAGTATAAGTTACATACGCTTCTGCATATTCTTCTATACTCATAGAAACTCCTTGTTTACCATTTGGAAATACATTAAAGTATGCATCACTCATGATTTTATAATCTATGCCATCTCTATTTCTAAAATAATCTATATTTTCAACCACATATGATAATGAATAATCATATAAACCAATTTGTTTTATATAATAATTATCAAGTAGTTCACTCTTATTAGAACAATCACTCTCATCATAACCAATTAATCTATCATTTTTACTAAATTGAATATTATCTTTATTTCCTACATTAAAATCACATAAGAATTCATTTGTAAATAAGTCATATAATTTAAAATTAATACCATCTTGTGATTGAGCATACGCAAGAAGTATTTTAGGTTCACTATTAGAATTTTCAAGTACTAATGTTAAAACCTCACTTACATCAATAACTTCTTTTGAAGCAATCATTTCAAGGTTTGAAAGTCTTTTTTGTTTTTCTTCTTCTGATATGCTATAAACATTATACTTATATTCAATCTTATTTGATGATAAATTTAAATCTTTTGATGATATTTGAAATTCATAAGGAATATTTCTAACATAGTTCTCTGCTAATTCATAAATTGTTCTGCTTATTTCTTCATAATATTTACCCATTTCATCTTTTATTAAATAGTTATTTTGGTCTACAGTATCTACTGTATAATAAGCATCTAACGGAGCATATTTGCTTAATAGTTCATTGAAATGTTTTATTATAAATTCTATTGCATATTGAACTGTTCCATATTCTACAATTTCATAACCATCTAAGTTACTTGATATGTCTATAAATTTATTAGTATCAATATTTTCATATTTACCATGAGAAACATCAAAATCACCAATACTATAATCCATATCAGATGTATTTATACTACATATTATTTCTTCAGTAAATAAATCATATAAAACAAGTTTACTATTTTCTAAATCACTATATTCACCTGTTTGTATTATCTTATAATCTCCATTAATACCTTTTAAAACCAAAGTACCAACTTTGTTTAAAGTAATTACTTTTTCTGGGTTCTTAATATCGATATTATATATTCTTTTTTGCAATTCTTCATCACTAATATTAAAGTAGTTAGAAAAATAGTCTACATCTTTTAAACTTTCTTTTAAAGAAGTTTGTTTAGTTTTATTTAATTCTTCTATTAAACTATCAATAGTATTACCTATTTCAAATTCACCAGATTTAGCTTGAAATTCAATTGGGATATTCTTAGCATAGTTCTTTGCTAATTCATAAATTGTACGATTTATATCAGAAAAATACTTATCATATTCACCTTTCAATAAATATTCATTTTGATTACTAATATCCCAAGTATAATATGTATCTTTAGTAGCATATTTATCAATTAATTCATCAAAATGACCTGCTATAAAATTAGAAGCGTATTGAACTGTACCATATTCAGATATTTTATAATTATTAAGTTTTTCATTTAATATATTAAAACCACCACTTATATTAATATTTACATATTTTCCAAAAGTTTCATCAAAATTACCAACATTATAATTCATATCTGATGCATTTATACTACATAATACTTCTCTACTAAATAGATCATATAAATAAATTTTATCAGTTCCTAAATCATAATACTCACCTGTTTGTATTATTTTATATTCTTCTTTATTATTTTTAATAACTAAAGTACCAACCTTATCCAATGATATTGTTTCATTAGAATTTTTTATATCAATCCCATTTAATCTATTTTGTAATTCATCTTCACTAATATTAAAATAATTAGAAAAATAATCTGGGTCATTTAAACTTTCTTTTAAATGATCATTACTATTTATAGTCTCAATTACTATAGTATCTTTAGATGGAAAAACACTTGAATTATTGCACCCAGTAAGAATTCCTAAACTAACTACTAATGCACCAAGTCCTGCAGTTATTCTTCTTGCATATTTATTATTTCTTTGTAATTTCATTATAACCACTCCTTGATATTTACCTATATTTTATTCAATAATTAACATATTGTCAAATTTTAGAATAATCAAAAAGAGCTAGCATAACGCTAACTCTTTGTTTTTTCATTCAATACATAATAATTACCTTTAATTTTTAACCATGTATTGTCATAAAATGTTGCTTTTAATTCATCTTGTCCTTCTAAAGATTTAATTAGTTTGTTATACTCATATAGTTCATTTTCAGAATACATATATACTAATTCGCCAATATTAGTAATAAACGCTATAGCAGGGTCTTTGTCAAAAATATTTTCATCGAATTCAATATAACCTACTACCTTAATCTTTGCATTTTGGGGATCAACTAATTGTTTCCCATTTGTAAGTGCAACTGTATTATCATCAAAAATTATATATTTGTTATAAAATTCATAATAATTTGTATTATATAGTAATCCATAATCAGCAACATACATTTTGTTGTCATTACATAATACAATTGGACTTATTTCGTTAGATGAAACTGTGTTTACATTTAAACTAGTAAATTTCACCACTTCACTATTAAAATGAAGTTCATAATACTTTAAATTGCTAATATCAGGTGAATTTAAAACAATTTTATACAATTTCTTATCAGTTGTTAATGCATATACAATTAATTTATCAGTATATCCAATATTTCTATATAAACTTGTGTATTGCTCTTTAGTTATTTTTTTAATGCTATTAGTAAAATCATCTGTTATATTTAAATAGCCTTCATTATCAATATATATTTTACCATATAAAGAAGCATCATTATGTAATATCTCATAATTATAACTTGTTATATTCTCATCAATAATATTATCCTTATATACATTTAAATAATCTATGCTATCATCTAAAACAACATTCTCTTTTAAATCTATTAAATATCCTATATCATCAAGCGTATCGTGTTTAGTAAAGAACACAAAATAAGTAATTACCAATAAAATTATAATAATAGCCACAATTGTTATTTTTAAAAATATATTCTTTTTCATATTATCACCTATTTATACTCAGCAATTAAATGCATTCCTGTACTAACAGTTATTTTATCGCCAGATTTATATTCTTTGCCATCGGAAGTATTATACCAGTATAAAACTTTGCTTGATTTAGGAATTGTATATGTACTTCCTTCTTTATATAAGTATTTATTCTTATTAAACATTGTAACATAATCTTCACTAGTTGTTACCATCCATGTTCTATTACCGAATAAATCAGTTTTAGGTTTATTCAATAAGTCTTCATTTAATGGATTATCTAATAAATAATATCTAAATTCATTTTTACTAATTGCATTTTCAATTACCTTTGCCTCATCAACTCTTAAACCTTTGTACATATAATAAGGTAATATATCACTAAATTCACTATAAGTATACAAATCTATACTACTATAATTTCTATTTTTCCAACTTATATCATTATTAAAACCATATAGATTAGATAGAATTACTGCATCATCTGTTGTTAAAATTCCATTTGCTACTATATTATAATATCTAGTAGAAACAACATGATAATAGTTTGTTCCTTCATTTATTACTTCAATTGATTTGACTTTAGTATATTCTATCTTGTTATTGACAACTTTAGCAATTGTTGTCCCAATTTCAAGTTTATCAATAGTTACAAATTCATTGATATCAGCATTAAATAAAGCATGATTTTCAACAACTTTCAAATTTGTTCCATCTTCAAAAGATATTTTAAAGTAATTATCAGAATAATTTTCTTTTTCAATCCATATAGGATACTCATATGTATATGAACCTGTTTCATAGTTCCATACTAATAGTAAATCATTGTAATTTACATCTTCAATATTTTTTGTAAATCCATTTGCTAATGTAATCTTTGTTCCTTTCGCAAGGCACCCTTTTCCGCCACCTCCTTTGTTACTACCACCTGAACTAGGAGGATTTGCAGGTTTTGAAGGGGTGCTTGGTGTTGGCTTAGGTATGTTTGTTCCTGGTATACAATTTGAACATGATGAACCACCATAATGATGTCCACCGCCACTAGGGTTTGATCCTCCAGAGTTACCGCCGGAAGAAGAACCCTGATTTGATATGTTATTTCCACCATTATCTATTTTCGCACCATTTGAATCATGTTCGGTCCATGCATCTCCCCTATCACTATTATTTGCAGAAATTTTTCCTCCAGAGTTTGTTTTCATATTTGATTTGCATCCTTGTGAAGAACAATTAGTAGTACCTTCAGCATATTTATATTCACCTGAATAATCATAGTGTGATAAAGTAACTTTACCTTCAGTTTTTGCAGCTGCTTTTATAGCGTCAGATTTATTAGTATAATATGTTCTATTATTATCTTCATCAGTAACAATCCATCCACCATATGAAACGCCTACGTCGCCTCCTCCAGAATATGAAGGTGCAACATATTTATCTACTTTTAATGTACATGTTGCCGTTTTACCATTTTCGGCTGTCATTGTTATTGCTGTAGTTCCTTCTTTTAAGGCTTCTATTTTACCTGTTGCCTCATCTAATTTAACAAGAGAAGTATCTGCAACAGACCATTTTATTTTTGTTTTTGTTGCATTATATGGTTCATATGAACCCTTAAGTATAGTTGTATAACCTACTTTAGTGTTTATGTTTTCACAACTTACACTATCAACATTACCATCCCATACTCTTATTGGACATACTGCACTTTGATTTA
>CAMBYP010000019.1 GCA_945872435.1 uncultured Mycoplasmatota bacterium | reverse complement strand
AAAAATTCCTAGTTTTTGTATGCTCTTATTTCCATAGTATCTAAATTAATAATAATTGTTTCATTTTCAGTAGAAAACACTTTAGAATGTGTATTAGATAAATAAGTAGAAATATTTTTTATATAATCTTTCGTATTTGTAGTGACTGTAATATCCGGTGTTAATATATCTAAAGTTTGTTTACTATTACAATTATCTAACCCATGGTGAGCAGATTTATAAATGTTAATATGTCCTATTTTTTTTGCTATTTTACAATTACACATTGTTAAATCTTTTTCCTCATTTGGATAATCAGTTAAATCACTTGCTAAATAAATTTTTTTATTTTGATATTGTAGTAATACTGCACAACTATTATAATTTTCACTAATTTTATATTGATGATAATAAGGGTGATTTTGATCTTCAAAAATGGTTTGTAATTTATTATTTATATTGTATAGATTTAGTACCATATTTTTCCATGTAATTTTATTTATTTGTTCTGTAATTTCTATCAGCTGACTTTTATTTTTTATTTCTTGTATTAAATCTTGATATCGTTTCATTTCTTTTTTTCTATAGTCATTATCAGCGATATTTCCATCTGCTGTTTTTCCATCTAAACCACTATAAGCTTTTATATATACTTTATCAATGTGAAATTTGTTTAATAATTCCTTTAAACTTCCATAGTGATCGCGATGAAAGTGAGTAATGAAAATAAAATCTAATTTTTTTATATTCCTTTCTTTTAAATATAATATAATTTCTTCTTTTTGTGATTCATATCCTGTATCAATCATTGCGTAGCTTTGATCTTGTTCTAATAAGATGATATCACTCCATATTGCTTTTAAAAAATGTATTCTGTTCATATTTTTATTCTAACATGTTTTATATAGATTAGATATACTTTACAATTTTATTTACATATGCTATACATTAATTTGTTTTTTATTTTTTAGCGACTATTTTCTAAAATAGAAACATTTAATGTTATAATGAAGTAGGAGGGATAGTATGAATCTGTATAAAATTTCTCATGTAAATAAAGTATATAAGAATCAAAGTCAAACTTTACAGGCATTAAAAGATATTCAATTAGAAATTCCAGAGGGAAAAATTGTTGTAATATTAGGACCTAGTGGAAGCGGAAAATCAACGATGCTTAATATTCTATCAGGAATTGATATTCCAACATCCGGTGAAGTATTATTTCAAAATAAACAAATTGATCATATGTCAGATTTGGAACTTACTGATTATCGTCGACAATATATTGGCTTTATTTTTCAAAGTTATAATTTAATTTCTAATTTAACTGTATCAGAAAATATAGAATTAGGAAGTCATTTAAGTGAGCAACCATTAGACATGAATGAAATTATAAAAACAGTTGGCTTAGAGCATCACAAACATAAATATCCATATCAGTTAAGTGGAGGGCAGATGCAACGTGTAAGTATTGCAAGAGCACTTGTTAAAAATCCTAAGGTACTTTTTTGTGATGAACCAACTGGTGCTTTAGATGAAAAAACTGGTAAAGATATATTGAAAGCATTACAAGATATTAATGAAAAATATCATACGACAATGATGATTGTTACTCACAATCCAAGTATTGCTGAAATGGCGGACATTGTTGTACGAATGAATAGTGGAGAAATTGTGGAAGAAATTCACAATGTTAAGAAAAAACACGCTGAAGATTTGGGGTGGGCATAATGGATATGTTACTTTTAAATGCCTTTAAAGGCTTAAAAAAGAAAAAGTTACAAATGATTTCTATTATCATAATGGTCATGTTATCAACAGGCATTTTTACAATGATGAATTCATCTTTAGATCGTTTAGAAGATCGTTATTATCATTATTTAGAAACACAACAAGTCGAGGATTTTAGTTTTCAACCGGTGATTGACTATGAGAATGATATTTCTATAGAACAATTAAATGATTTACGACAAACAAAATTAAATCATTTAACCGATACTGAAAAAAAAGTAATTGACACATATGGAATGTGTTTATCTGGAGTAAAAGAAGCTTGTACAGAACAAGTACTAACAGGTACGAAACAAATTTTTACTAAATATTTGGCTTATACCGAAATTGCTGATCAGAAATTAGATAAAATTACTAAAAAGTATCAATTTCATTATCAAGTAGAAGAATCAAAAGTATTAACTGAAAATCATGATACTTTAAAAGCAATTCCATATGAAAAAGATAAAAAAATAAATATTCCTTATTTAGTAAAAGGTAAATTCCCAACGAAATCACATGAAATTACAGTACTTCCAAAATATGCAGAAACCAATCAACTAGAAATTGGCGATAGTATTAAAATTGGTAAAGAAAAATATAAAATTGTAGGTTATGCTTATGCTCCAGATCATATTTATCCAATGCTTTCTATTTCCAGTCCTATTTTTGATGAAAAACATAATAATATTATGTATATGAGTAGAGAAGACTATGAAATATTTCAAGGAATTCCAGAAAATGTATATGTTGCTAAATTTAATTTTAAATCTAACAAAAAAGCTCGCATTGCTATTTCTATGAATCAAGATAAAAGTGATCAACGTTTAACAAATGAATCTGTGGAAAAAATAAATCAAATCTTTGAAGAAAAAGATATTTTAAAGCAAAATATAAATACGATATTAAGAGTGATGAGAACTGATATGATTCAAATGGAATTTGACACAGATCGTACTTTTGCAAGTGCCTTTTTATATTTATTATTAGTAATTTCTACATTTATTATTTTGATGATAACAAAGAAAAGAATTGAAAATGAAAGATTACAAATTGGAGTGTTAAAAAGTCTTGGATATAGAACAAGTTTCATTGCTACTAGTTATTTAGTATATCCAGTAATTGGTTCTATCATTGGTGGAGTATTAGGATACGGAATTGGGCTTTTATTTAATGAACCATTAACACGTTTATATTTGAGTTATTTTAATGTACCAATTAGTGGATTTCAAATGAATTTTGCATATCTTATTACTTCTGTTTTTGTACCACTTATTGTTCTTTCTATTTTAAGTTATTTGATTGCTATGATTATGTTGCGTAAAAAACCATTAGAGTTACTAAAAGAAGGAAGTAATTTGAAGGTAAATTTATTTAGTAAATTTGTTTCTAAAGTTACTAAATTATTACCATTTACTTCTAAATTTCGTTACTCTTTAGCATCACGTTCGTTAGGAAAATTATTCATTGTAACCATGACTAGTTTTTGTACAGGAATGTTGATTGTTTTAATTTTGATTGGTTCTAATTTATTTCAATCAATGTTAGATAAATCTTTTGGACAGTTAAGTTATGAATATGTGATTAGTTATAAAGTTCCACAATATGATACAGACAATACAGATGATTTAATCTTAAACAATAAAATGAATGTGGTGGGAATCAAAAAAAATAATAAATTGATAAAAAATAAGAAAGAAGATTATCAAATTACATTAAATGGTTTAGATTCATATACAAAATATATAGAATTGAAAGATGAAAATCACCAAAATTTAATACCAAAATTATATGAACAAGAAGGAATTATATTAAATGAAAATGTAAAGGAAACATTGGAAGCTGAAATTGGTGATGTGTTAGTGATTGATTATAATAACACTCATTATGAATATCCAATTTTAGGAGTTACTGAAGAGTATATTGGTAATAATGTATATATAAGTCGTGAAGAATTGAGCAAATTATTAGGTTTTGATACAATAGTTTATAATCAAAAATATAGTAAAGACAAAAAATATGCTGATATGTCTAAATTGTCTGTAAAAGAAAGTCAAGAGATTGGAAATATTATGAATTTTGATGATTTAGAAAGAAATATTAAAAAGCAAATGCAACTATTTAATAGTGCGATTTATGTAGTTATTTTCTTTGCTTCATTTATGGCTTTAGTAATTATTTCTGTAATTGCTAATATTGTAGTAGAAGAAAATAAAAAGACCATTTCTTTAATGAAAGTGATGGGCTATAAAAATGATGAAATTTCATCAGTTGTATTAAATATTTATACACCGTTTGTAATTATTGCTTATTTACTTTCTATTCCAGCAATGATTTCTATTTTAAAGGCTATCGTAAAGATATTAACAAAAGATACCAATATGTCATTTCCAATTGAAATATCACCGTTTATGGCAATAGTAGGATTGATTTCACTTGTGGTTTCATATTATATAGCTATTTATTTATCACGAAGAGCATTAAATAAAGTACCTCTTGCTGAGGCATTGAAAAGGGAGTAATGATATGGAAAAATTAATAGAGATTAAAAATTTAGTAAAAACTTATCATCTAGGCAATATTCCAACACATGCATTAGATCATGTAGATTTTACTATTTATCAAGGTGAAATAGTAGTGATATTAGGACCTAGTGGTAGTGGGAAAACGACTTTATTAAATTGTATGTCCGGTTTAGATCAAGCTACTAGTGGAGAGATATTATATGAGGGAACAGATATTTTAAAATTATCAGATCATCGAAAAACAAAATTTCGTAAAGATAATTTAGGTTTTATTTTTCAAACTTATAATTTATTAGAACATTTAAATGTCTATGAAAATGTATTAGTAGGAGCAAAGTTAGGCAAAAATAAAAATAAAATAGATGAACTAATTGATACGATGGGACTTACCATTCATAAAAATAAAAATGTCGCAGAATTATCTGGTGGAGAACAACAACGAGTTAGTATTGCAAGAGCACTTGCTAAGAATCCTAAAGTTATGTTTTGCGATGAACCAACTGGAGCATTAGATGAAAAAACTGGTAAGGTTGTTTTAAAGGCATTAGTTGAAGCGAATGAATTACTAAATACAACAATGATTATTATCACCCATAACCCTGGAATTGCTCTAATAGGGGACCGTGTGATTCGTATGAATAGTGGAAAAATTGTGGAAATCCATAAAAATGAAAAAAGAATAGATCCAAAAGATATTCCATGGGGATAAGTACCATTGATTTGGTACTTTTTCTTTTTACAAAATCATGTTATAATGATATATGAATGATAGGAGAGATAAAATGGAAATTTATGAGATTACAAATTACTATCAAGATTATAAAAAAAGAATATTAGATTTATGGAGGTCACTTTGAAGCAAGTGATGTATTAAATAAAATTAAAAATTTAGAAAATGAAACAGTGTTACCAAATTTTTGGGATGATCGAAAAAAAAGCCAAGCTGTTTTTGATGAATTAAATACATTAAAAAGAAATTATGAAGCTGTAACAAATTTAAAAGATGAAATTGAAAGTAATATGGAAATGATTCAATTGTTAAAAGATGCACCCGATGTGGAATTACAGGAAATGTTAAGTGATTCTATCAAAGATATTAAAGAAAAATTAGAATCATTAGAAATTACTTTATTGTTAGATGGGAAATATGATTCATTAGGTGCCATTATTGAAATACATTCAGGAGCAGGTGGAACAGAAGCTTGTGATTGGGCTAATATGCTTTATAGAATGTATACTCGTTGGTGTGAAAAAAATCATTTTAAAATTGAAGAAGTGAGTTGTGAGCCTGGAGATGAAGCTGGAATCAAAAGTGTGACTGCATTAATTTCAGGAATGAATGTATTTGGTTATTTAAAATGTGAACGTGGTGTTCATCGTTTGGTTCGTATTTCTCCTTTTGATTCTAATAGTAGAAGGCATACTTCTTTTGCATCTGTTGAAGTGACTCCTTTATTTGATGGAACTGATGTAGATATTGAAATCAAAGATTCTGATTTAAAAATTGATGTTTATCGTTCGAGTGGAGCAGGAGGACAACACGTTAATAAAACAGAAAGTGCAGTACGTATTACTCATTTGCCAACGGGAATTGTTGTTACTTGTCAAAATGAAAGAAGTCAAATTCAAAATAGAGAACGAGCTATGGAAGTACTTAAAAATAAATTATATCAATTAGAATTACAAAAAAGAGAAGAAAAGATGCAAGAGATGAAAGGCGATATGAAAAAGATTGATTTTGGTAGTCAAATTAGAAGTTATGTTATGCATCCATATAGTTTAGTAAAAGATCATCGTACAAATTTTGAAAATGCAAATGTTCAAGATGTATTAGATGGAAATATAGATGCATTTATTAATGCATATTTAAAAAGGGGAGAATAATTATGTTTTTTAAAAAAGCAAAATTACTAGATGAAAATATTATTAAAAATATTTATAAAAAGGATAGACTTAGTAGATATTTTGAATTTTTTGTTGGTGTTTTATGTGTTGCATTTGCTTTTAATTTATTTATACTACCAAATAAGATTGTATATGGAATGAGTGGTGTAGGAGTTATATTTAATTCTATTTTTGGAATTGATCCTTCTACCGTAATTTTAATTGGATCTTTGATATTATTATGTATGAGTTATTTCTTGCTAGGAAAAGAGAAAACGATGAATTCTATTTTAGGTTCACTTGCAGTTCCATTTATGATTAAAGTGACACAGTTTATTCCTCAATATATAAAAATTGATACACAAGATCCGTTACTGTTAACTTTGTTTGGAGCTACGATTACAGGATTTGGACTTGGTTTAGTATTTAAAGCAGGTTATACAACTGGTGGAACTGATATTTTAAATCAAATTGTTTCAAAGTATTTTCATATGTCACTAGGAAGTGCGATGTATTGTACTGATGGCTTAATTGTTGCTAGTTCCTTTTTCTTTTTCGGCGCTAGTAAATTACTTTATTCTATTATTTCACTTTATATTATTAGTATTATGACTGATAAAGTGATTTTAGGAATTTCTAGTTCTAAAGCATTTTATATTATTACGGATCATGAAACCGCTGTGAAAAAGTTTATTATGGAACATTTATCACATGGTGTTACTGTATTAGATGGTAGAGGTGGATTTACTGGAAATCATCAAAAAGTTATTATGTGTATTATTCCAACAAAAGAATATTTTGTTGCCAAAGAAGGAATTCGTGCAATTGATAATAATGCTTTCTTTTTAGTAACAGATGCTTATGAAGTAAGCGGAGGCGAATAGTAAATTTGGTAGTGATATGAATAAAAAATTTAGTATAATGAAAGATAGGTGGTTATGATGGATTTAATTCGAATGAAAAATGTAAAAAAGAAGTATCGTAATGGAGTAACCGCAATTTATGATTTGGATTTGAAGATAAAAAAAGGTGAATTTGTCTTTGTAATTGGATCAACAGGTTGTGGTAAATCTACTTTAATAAAGATGCTTTATCGTGAAGAAAAACCAACAAGTGGACAAATTATTGTTGGTGGATTAGATGTAGGAAAACTAAGAAATAGTAAAGTTTATAAATTACGTCGTAAATTAGGAGTAGTATTTCAAGATTTCAAACTATTACCTAAAAAGACAGTTTATGAAAATGTTGCTTTTTCATTAGAAATTTTTGGTTTACCAAAAGATGAGATATATTCTAAAGTAGTAAAAGTATTGGATTTAGTTGGGCTTAAAAATAAAGCAAAACATTATCCAAATCAATTATCTGGTGGTGAACAGCAACGTGTAGCAATTGCTAGAGCAATTGTGAATGGACCTAAATTATTAATTTGTGATGAACCAACAGGAAACTTAGATGAAGTAACGAGTATGGAAATTATGAATGTTTTGGATGCAATTAATAAAATGGGGACAACGATTATTATGGTTACACACGATACAGAGATTGTAAATAAAATGAAGAAGAGAGTTATTTTATTAGACGCAGGGCGTGTTTTAAAAGACTATAAGGAGGGAACATATACACATGAAGGCATTTAGAATATTAAGTAGAAATATTAGAGATTCATTTCAAAGTGTATTTCGTAATTTCTCTCTTTCATTAGCAAGTATTTCTTGTATTACAATTACTTTATTAGTAGTATCTATTTCAATGATTTTATCTGTGAATGTAAATAATTTTGCATCATTAGTTGAAAAAGATGTAACAATTGTTACATTCCTTGATTCTGATATTTCTGAAGAAAAAATAAAAGTAGTAGAACAAGAAATAAGAAGATTAAATAATGTTGAAAGTATTACATTCCAATCAAAAGATGAAATTACAAAAGAAATGAAAGAATCTTCAGATACATTTAAAGCAATTATGGATGAATGGAGTGAAGATGAAAACCCATTACAAGATACATACTTAGTAAAAGTAGAAGATATTAATAAAATTGCTAGTACTGCAAAAAAAATAAAGGCCATTGATGGAGTAGACATTATTAAATATGGAGAAGGAATGGTTGAGCAATTAGTAGCTGTATTTGATGTTGTTCGCAAAATTTGTCTAGGTATGGTAGTAGCATTAATTGTAGTTACTGCATTCTTAATTTCTAATACAATAAAAATTACAATTTTCTCTCGTAAGCGTGAAATTGAAATTATGCGTTTGGTGGGAGCAAGTAATTTAAATATCAAAATACCATTTATTTTTGAAGGTTTATTTTTAGGTGTGATTGGTTCTATTATTCCAATTATCGCAACAATTTATGGCTATACAGTTTTATTTGAAAACTTTAATGGACAATTATTTTCTCCATTTATTAAATTAGTAGAACCACAACCATTTATCTTCTTATTATCTTTAGTACTAGTTGTAATAGGTATTTTAGTTGGTATGTTTGGTAGCTGGAGAGCTGTAAAAAAATACTTAAAAATTTAAAGAATCTTTTGATTCCTTTTTTGTTATAATAAATATGAGGTGTATTTATGGGATGGTTATTTGGTGATAATCAAAATCATATTAAAATTGGAGATCGTGTATATATTCCTTGGACTGGTCAAACTGGTTACGTTGTTAGTATAAATGGTGATTTATGTCAAGTATCTATTACTAAAGAAGATGGAACCGATATGATTAAAACATTTTCATTAAAGGACGTAAAATTGGCAAAAGGAATTATTTAGAATGATATTATCATTCTTTTTTTTGTATAAAACAAAATGTTTTGAATATGATGTAATGGAGGGGATAGGATGGACTTAAAAGTGAATGATTATGTCACAAGGCTTTCTCATCAACATGATATGGTATTTCAAATTATTAATATTACAGAAGATGGGAATTATATTTTAAAAGGAGTAAATATTCGCTTGATTGCAGATAGTCCAAAAGAAGACTTAGTTTTATATGAAGAATTAGAAGAAACAGAAGAAGAACGTGAATTTTTAAATCGTGTAAAACCAGAATTTCATTTAAATAGAAATGATTATTTTTATTTACCGGGGAAAATATTACACATTGATGCTGATCCTGATTATTTAAAACGATGTTTAGATTATTATAAAGATGCGTCATTACAAGTAGTTGGTGTGCATATGAGAGAAGATGAAGTTCCTAACCAAATTAGAACATTATTAGAAGAAACAAATCCTAGTATTGTGATTATTACTGGCCATGACGCTTATTATAAAAGAAAAGGGAATAAACATGAAATAGATTCATATAAAAATAGTAAATATTTTGTGGAAGCAGTAAAAGAAGCTAGAAAATATGAAAAAAGTCATGATAAGTTGGTTATTATAGCTGGTGCTTGTCAATCAGATTATGAAGATTTAATTCAAGCAGGTGCGAATTTCGCATCAAGTCCCAAACGAGTTAATATTCATACGTTAGATCCAGCAATTATTGCTACAAGAGTTAGTTTGACTGAATCTTGTGAAGAAATTGATTTAAAAGGTATTTTAGACAAGACAAAATATGGTTCTTCTGGGTTAGGAGGTATAAAAACGAAAGGTATGATGTATTTGGGATATCCGAGATAGGAGGGTATATGATAGAAAAAGTTCGTGACGAATTAAAAAAACATGTAGGTGAAGAAGTATTTATTCAATATCATTTAGGGCGTAATAAATATGAGTCATACCAATGTATTATTAAAAAGATTTATAATAATATTTTTTTAGTAGAAATGTCTAATAATCAAACATTACCTGTAAAATCATTCTCTTATACAGATGTTATTACAAAAAATATTCGTATTCATTTTTAACTTGCCAAAATAAAAT
Source organism: uncultured Mycoplasmatota bacterium (assembly GCA_945872435.1). Lineage (GTDB taxonomy): Bacteria > Bacillota_I > Bacilli_A > RF39 > UBA660 > UMGS2016. Next base: position 10,294 of record CAMBYP010000019.1, on the reverse strand, counting down.
CTTTATTATATAATGAAGATGTATAGTAGTATACCGAAGGGAGAGATTTACGTGGAAGTAACATCTGTTAGAGTAAAACTTGCTCATAACAAAAATGGAAAAGTCAATCCAAAAGCTTTTGTTACAATTGTGATTGACAATTGGTTAGCAATTCGTGATATGCGAATTATTCAAGGAAAAGAAAGATTATTTGTAGCGATGCCTAACCGTAAAAAAGGTGGAGAAGTAAAGGCTAGTGATGAAACTGTTACAAATCCAGAAGTTTTAGAAGAAGAAAGATTAGATATTGTATATCCTATCAATCAAGATGGAAGAAAAATGATTGAAGATACAGTATTAGCTGAATATGAAAAAGTATTAAATGAAGGTTCTAATGAGTAGAACCTTTTTTTCATATTTTATTTTTTGATTCATATAATGAATCAGGAGGTAAGAATATGGACAAGGATCATACAAATATCATAGGGACAGTTGTTGGAAATCATAATGTAACAATTAGTGATCGAAAAACATTAATGATTACAGGAGTAAAAAAAATTGATAGTTTTGATAATGAAGAATTTTTAATGGAAACAACAATGGGATATATTGTAATTAAAGGAGAAGGATTAGAAATTATTAAATTAGATACTTATCAAGGGAATGTATCTATTAAAGGTAAAATAAATAGTTTAAATTATATGGAAACTGCAAAAAAAGAAAAGGAAGATAGTATGTTTAGTAAATTATTTAAATAATGGGATTAAAGTTACAAATTATTACACTTTTCTTTTCTTTTTTTTACGGTTTTCTATTTTCATTTCTTTTAACTTTACTTTATAACTGGATTGAAACTAAGAAAAAATGGATACAATATAGTAGTACATTTTTATTTGTTTTAGTTATGACTTTATTTTATTTTTTCATTTTAAAAAAAATCAATTATGGAATTATTCATCCATATTCTTTTTTGAGCTTGTTTGTTGGATATGCGATAGAACATCTACTTCATTTACATTTCTTGACTTTTCTATCTATTGTTAAGAAAAAAGAAACATGATATACTATAAAATGGTAGGTGATAAAGATGGCAAAGAAAAAGCATGTTAGTAAAAGTGCTAAAAAAAGATTGCTCTTTTTTGGAACGTTATCTTTTGCTATGATTATTTATTTCTTTATCACATTAACAACGTATACATTAAATATTATTGATTTAAATTATGAGAAAAAAGAATTACAAAAACAATTATTAGTGTTAAAAGAAGATGAAGAAAATTTAAATATAGAACTAAAAAAATTACAAGATCCAGATTATATCGCTCGTTTTGCAAGAGAAAATTATTTATATTCTAAAAATGGAGAATATATTATCAAAATACAAGATAATAAAAAAACAGAGAAAAAAACTACGATTGATCATAAAGAAAGTATTCGTAATATGATTATTGGAGTAGGAGTTTTTCTTAGTATTTTAGGAGTTTATGTATTACGACATATGACAAAATAAGTTCACATTGCAGTGAACTTATTTTTATGTTATAGTAATATTAGAAAGTAGGAAATATATGACAAGTATTATTATTTTAGTACATAATGCATATGATTATGTCAAAAACACTATTGAAACGTTACAAATGACAAAAAATAAAGATTATGAAGTAATTGTACTGGATAACGCATCAGAAAAAAAAGTACAAAATTTATTATTAAAATTATATCAACAAAAGAAAATTGATAAATTAATTTTTTCTAAAGAAAATACTTTATTTGCTAGAGGAAATAACATTGCTTTTCGTTTTTGTAATCCTTCATCAGACCGTATATTATTATTAAATTCAGATATTGATATTCGTAATCCATATTGGTTGGATGAAATGAATCAAATTTACGAGAAAGGAATCGTTTCTTTAGGAATTGTAAGAGGGAACCCATATACACGAGTTGATGGATTTTGTTTTATGATTGATAAAAGCTTATATGAGAAATATTTATTAGATGAAAATTTTGAGTGGTGGTGGTCTATCACAAAATTACAAGCAGAGGTATTGAAAGATGGATACCCAGTAAAAGGGGTAGAGAATTATCATAATTTAATTTTTCATTATGGAGGAATGTCAGGAACTGATTTTAAAGATGCCAAAGGAATGCAAGTTGATGGTGAAAAAGTAGTTTCTTGGTTTGAAAGTCATGAAATAAAAATTATTGATCATATTGATAATGATAATATGACTTATCATAAGAATAGTAAAGCAAATCGTATTTATCGAAAATTAAAAAATAAGAAGTAGACTTTCTACTTCTTTTCTATAAGAAAGGAGAATTTATGATAAAAGAAATAAAGGTGTGGGATATTCAAAATTATTTTGTAAAAAGAGAAACAAATGTAAATAAAGGAAGCTTTGGAAAGGTAGGAATCATTGGTGGATGTGAAAACTATCTAGGTGCTTTAAAGCTTTCATACTCTAGTTTGGCAGCTATGAGAAGTGGTTGTGGACTAACGAGAATTATTGTACCAGAAAATTTAAAAAATTTATTAGCACCACAAATTTTAGAACAAACATTATATTTTTATCACAATGTAGATGAGATAAAAAGTGCAATATTAGATTTAAATTCTCTAGCTATTGGAATGGGATGGGGAAAAGATCCACAACATTTTTTAATTGTAAAAGAAATATTGGAAAACTACCATGGAAATATTGTGGTAGATGCTGATGGTTTAAATATTTTAGTAGATCATTTAGAATTAATTAGTAATAAGAAAGTAGTTTTAACTCCACATTTAAAAGAATTTTCAAGATTAACTCATCTTAGTGTTGAACAAATAGAGCAAGATAAAGTGAATATTGTAAAAGAATTTGCAAAAAAATATCATATTATTTTATTATTAAAAGGTCCTGAAACTTTGATATCAGATGGTGAAGAGGTTTATGTTGTAAAAAGAGGATGTCCAGGAATGGCTACTGCAGGAAGTGGGGATGTGTTATCTGGAATTTTAGTGGGATTGTTAGGATATTTTGATTATCAACTTTTGACAGTTGCAGTAGGAGCATATTTAGCTGGCCTTGCTGGTGAAATAGCTGAACAAGAAAAAACGGATATAGCAATGTTGGCAAGTGATACAATTTCTCATATTCCAGATGCTATTAAATGGATTAGAGAACAAAAAAATAGCAAATAATTGCTATTTTTTTTAATCTGTACTTTCGCCACCTGAATCAGTTACAGTAACTTTACGAGTTATTGTTTTTGTAACACCATCATAAGTAACTTTGTATGTAATGGTATAAGTTCCAGCTGTTTTTGCAAAGTCATCAAATGAAGCAGGAATACCATTAGAGTCAACTACAGTTGTTTCGATTTCAGCATCTGCTGTGACATCTTTTCCATCTTCTTTTACTATAACAGTTTTTGTATAAGGCGTATTAAGTTGTACTGTTTCAGAAGAACTACCTACTAAAGAAACAGTAATTTCTCCTTTTACGTTAGAAACGTTTACAGTTGTTTCAACTCCTGGAGCTTCAGCTCCTTTAAAATTAGAATAACATGATTTTACAATATAAGTACCACTATCTGTTGATTTTGCAGTGAATGTAATACTTGTATTATTTGTAAATTGAATCATTCTCAAATTACCATCTTTTTGTTTTGCATAAATGTTATATCCAACACTACCTAATATACTTTGATTTTGTCCTAATCTTGATTGTAAATAACTATTTTTATAACCACTATCTGTAAATACTTTTCCAATCCAACTTGAAAGACTACCAGAATCTAATTCAGCGGGAGTTTTAATTCCATTCCATGAGATAGTAACAGAATTTCCGCTTATACTACTTTTTACATTAGAAACATCACTTAATTGTGCAAATCTACTTGATACTTCTGTTGGTTCAGTACCTTTCTTAAATAACTCTGTAATACGCACATTAGCAGGAGTATTAGGACTTGGTAATTTTACTGGATATGTTTCTTTTTCTACTTCTACAGAAACAACACCATCTGGTTTTGTAAAATCTGATTTATCTGTGAAGAAATGACTAGCAACAGCTTTAAATAAATTTCTATGTCCACCTGTATTTGTTGTACTTACATATTTATCATGTTGTTTATCATAACCATACCATACAGAAATTGCATATTGAGTATTAATACCATCTACCCATAAATCATTTACTGCATTTGATGGATAACCTTTCTTCTTAATTAAATCTTCAGTAAAGTTAGAAGTACCTGTTTTAGCACCAAAATGAACACCGTTTACATAATCTGTACCAATTCCATATTTAGCAGCATCATATAATACATTACTAATCATATATGCAGTTTCAGGACTCATTACTTTTTTCTTATCTGTTTTTACTTCTTCAGTTTTTCCATTTTCACGGAATACTATTTTTGTATAAGTATAAGGTTTTGTATAATAACCTCCATTTGCAAAAGCAGCATATGCACCAGCCATAGTGATAGGAGCTTCTCCATCATAACCACCTAGGGCATGAGATTCATAAACTAAATTGTTTTCGACTTGTGGATGTAATCCTAAACTTTCAGCAAATGTTTTAATATTTGAATTTTTATTTTGTTGGAAAGCTTTTAAAGCAGGAATATTTCTAGATTCTGCTAAAGCAGTACGTAATGTCATCCAACCTTGATAAGTTCTATTCCAGTTTTCAATACCACCATCTTCATCTTCTGTTCCAGAATATGAGTGTGGTTCATCAGCAAATGGAGTAGCAGTAGACCATCCTTGATATTCAATTCCTGGACCATAATCATAGATTGGTTTTGCCGTTGAACCAATTTGACGTTTTACTTTAGTAGCACGTCCTAATTGATTTGCACCGTTGATATTTCTACCATTACTAATTGCTGTTAATGCACCAGTTTTGACATCGACAACAGCAACAGCGCCTTGAACAACATCATTTTCCCATTTAAATGTTTTTCCATTCATGATATCTTCTAGAGCTTCTTGTTTTTCTTTATCCATTGTTGTATAAATTTGCATTGATACATTGTAAGGATTTAAACCAGTTCTATCTTTTACATCTTGCACTACAGCATCAATAAATGATTGATATTTAAATTTATCTGTATCTCCACCATCTTCAGAAGAAACACTTTTTACAATTTTATCAACACTTAATTTTAACGCAGCTTCATATTCTTTTTCATCAATATAATTGTGACGTTTCATCAAATATAAAACTGTTTGACGACGTTTTTCTGTTAAATCTGGATTAATATTTGGATCATATGTATTTGGTGCTTGGAACATACCAGCAATCATAGCAGCTTCTGCTAAATTAATATCTTTTGCACTTTTTCCAAAGTAGGTAAGACAAGCTTGTTCTACACCCCATGCACCACTACCTAAATAAGGAGCATTTACATAGAATTCAAGAATTTCTTGTTTTGTGTAATGTTTTTCAATTTGAAAAATTGACATATAAATATCTGTAAATTTACGAGTAATACTTCTTGTTGTAGAAGTAAAATGGTTTTTGGCAATTTGCATTGTTAAGGTAGAAGCACCACCGGCATTTTTACCAAGTAATGTACCAAACCCAGCACGAATAAATCGTGGTAAATCAAAACCATTATGTTGGAAGAATCTTGAATCTTCTGTTGCAACAATTGCATCGACTAATACTTCAGGCATTTGATCATAAGAAATCTTTTCACGATTTTCGCTTCCTAATTTTTCAAAAATAGATCCATCTGTACTATATAGAATAGATGCTTCTTGATGATATAATTTATCAGGACTAAATTCAGGTGCTTCTTTCACTATCATGAACATGAAAATTCCAAAAGCAACTAAAAATATAATTCCTAAAATTAAGAATGCCATTAATACTTTTTTACCAATTTTCTTTTTTCCTTTTGTTTTTTTAGTAGAGCCTTTCTTTTTCATTGCAGTACGTGCTGAACGAGTACTAGCTACAGTAGCTCCTTTTGTATAATCAGTTTGTTTTGTATGACCAGTTCTAGCATGTCTTGCTTCAGTTCTTTTCTTTTCCATTGTAACCTCCATATTCTTTTTATCAATTACATGTTGAATTATATGAATTAAACTTGAACTAAATAGTAGTCCATCTAATATCAATATAATTAAAAATGCTTTGACAAATCCAATTGCTAAAATTCCTATGATTAAAGCAATCATACTTACAATTATAATTGCTATCTCATATTGGTGTTCATTGATAAATTTTATAATATCTTTAGATTTTATCTGTTTCAGAAGTCATCACCTTCTTTAATGATTTTATCTAATATTTTCAAATAATCTAAACGAGGTGCATATTTTGTTTCCAGTAGTTTACCATATTCTTGAAAATATGAAATAGGAATAGACTTCCTGTCATTGTTTTCAATGAATGATATCAATTTACTACCATCTAAAAAATACGTCAAATTATAGTGAGTAAAGCGAACGATTAAAAATCCAATTCCACCATGCTCTATAATCTTTTTGATGTGTTCAATTTGATGCTTATGAATATTTGCCAAAGGGAAAAAACTTTTGTTCCTAGTTTCTTTGGCCTCAAAGTCGATATATTTTCCTTGATACACACCATTATAATCAGTAGTCGATGGTGTTTTATAATATGCTTCTTTAATCACTGCATCAATTCTTGATTTAAAATCTACTTTCACCACAGTAATTGGTGTTGGCTTTTTATAAATAACAGCCATATTGTGAACTAAGTAGTATTCATTTGTTTCATTGATGTCATTTTCTAAACTCATACCACGATTTCCATGTAAAATATAAGTTTGTTTTGTTTTTGTTCCATTTGGATAATTCACAAGCATTCACCATTTTTATTATACTATAAAGTATTCAATTTTTCCATAAGATTTTCTTTATTTTTTTGTGTTTGACATATCCTATGTTACCCTGAAGTAGGTGAGTAAAATGCAAATTATGAATGGAAAAAATTTAAAGAAGAAACAATTATTAAAATTAAAAGAACAATTATTACAGTTGAATGAAAAATTAGGACTTGCTGTAGTACAAGTTGGAAATGATGAAGCGAGTAAAGTTTATGTTCGTCAAAAAAAGAATATGGCAGAACAATTAGGTTATACTTTTTATCATATTCAATTAGATGAGAAGATATCAGAGAAAGAATTAATTGATGAAATTCAGAAATTAAATCATAATTCTCTGATTGATGGAATATTAGTACAAATGCCACTTCCAAATCATATTAATGCTAGTAAAGTTCAAGACTCTGTATTGGCAAATAAAGATGTAGATGGTTTGAACGCTTATAATGCAGGGAAATTATTAAAACATGAAGAAGGATTACTTCCTTGTACACCATCTGGAATTTTGTCTTTATTAAAGGAATATCAAATTCCAATTGCTGGAAAACATGTTGTGATTGTGGGTAGAAGTGAATTGGTAGGAAAACCTCTTGCCCTTCTTTTATTGAATGAGAATGCAACAGTGACTATTTGTCATTCTAAAACAGTTGATCTAAAAAAATATACGGCAATGGCAGATATCTTAATTAGTGCTGTTGGGAAAAAAGATTTGATCGTGGTGAAATGGTAAAAGATGGAAGTGTTGTAATTGATGTTGGAATTACTAGAGTTGATGGTAAATTATATGGTGATGTAGCCTTTGATGAAGTATTATCACGTTGTAGTTATATTACACCTGTTCCAGGTGGCGTAGGCCCTATGACAGTATCAGAATTAGGTTATAATGTATATAAAGCTCATATGAAAAGATATCACAAGTAACTTTGACATCAAAATAAAAAACATGATATAATACATTCATGAAATTTAGGTGATATTATGAAAATTAATCGTGTTAATTTAGAAATTTCAGCAGTGAGACGTAGTCAATATCCAACTGACAATAAACCAGAGTTTTTATTGGTAGGACGTTCTAATGTTGGAAAAAGTAGTTTTATTAATACTTTAATTCATCGTAAAAATTATGCACGAACTTCTTCACAACCTGGTAAAACGCAAACTATTAATTTTTATTTAGTAAATGATGAATTTTATTTAGTTGATGCACCAGGATATGGATTTGCTAATGTTAGTAAACCAATGCGAAAAAAATTTGGATTAATGATGGAAGATTATTTAATTAATCGTCCTAATTTAAAAAATGTATTTCTGTTAATTGATTTTCGCCATAAACCAACAAATGATGATTTAATGATGTATCAATTTTTAAAATATTATGATATTCCTGTTACAGTTGTTGCTACTAAAGTGGATAAAGTAGGAATTACCAATCGTCAAAAACAACGTAACTTAATATTAGATCAATTAGATTTAGTAGTTGGTGATGATTTTGTAATGTTTTCTAGTGTGACAAAGCTAGGAAAAGAAGAAATATACGACCGAATTGAAAGAACTACTGAAATATAAGGAACAAAAGCATATTCTTACAATAGACTAATACTAGGTGATACATTTGAAACTAGTATTTCTAGATAAAGAGAATATGCTTCTTTTTTTAAATATGATTCAGAAACATCAATTAGATTTTGAAAAAAAAGAAATATTAGAAAAACAATTAAAAGAAATATTAACAAAATTAAAACAAATATTTCATACTACTTTTTATGGATATTATACAATCTATGTTTATCAAGATCATGTGTATGGAACAATTTTAAAAATACATCGAGAGGATTTGGATGATTTTGATTACTTTCGAGATGAAATTGAATTATGTTTACAAATAGAGAAAAGTAGTAAAATATTATACCAAATTGAAGATCCTATGATGATTTATAAAGGTTGGCATCGAAAAACAAAATTATATTATTATCAACAAAAGTTTTATTTAGAAATAGTAAAAATAATGAATCAACAAGAATTAGGAAAATTTCTAGAATTTGTGATTCCAGTATTTCAAAATACGAAAGAAATTATTACTTGTGGTAGAGAATTAAAAGGTTGGTAGATTTAGAAAAATATGTTATAATACCGGAAGAAAACGGGGGGATAATTATGAGAAAACCAGTTGTTGCATTACTTGGAAGACCAAATGTAGGGAAAAGTACATTATTTAATCGTATGGTTGGGAAAAAGATTTCTATTATAGAAGATACTCCAGGAGTTACGAGAGATCGTATTTATGGGAATGTAAAATTTAAAGAGTACATGTTTCATTTAATTGATACTGGGGGAATAGATTTAGCTGATGAACATTTTAATGATTCTATTAAAATGCAAGCGGAACTTGCAATTGATGAAGCTGATTTAATTTTGTTTGTTGTAGATGGAAAAGAAGGACTAACAGCAAATGATTATGCCGTACGTGATATGCTTTTAAAATCTCAAAAAAAGGTAATTGTAGTGATAAATAAAATGGATTCTAAATTAGCACGTGATAATATGTATGATTTTTATGAGTTAGGGTTAGATACATATATACCTGTTAGTGGTGAACAAAATGAAGGAATTTATGATTTATTAGAAGAAGTAACGAAAGATTTTCCAGAAATTGAAGAAGAATATGAAGATGGCATTATTAAATTTTGTGTGATTGGAAGGCCAAATGTAGGAAAAAGTAGTTTGGTAAATGCAATTGTAGGAGAAGAACGTGTTATTGTTTCTGATGTTGCTGGTACAACTAGGGATGCAATAGATACAAAATTTCGTTATCATGACCATGATTATGTTGTAATTGATACAGCTGGAATGAGAAAACGTGGAAAAGTTTATGAAGCTGTTGAAAAATATAGTTTACTTCGTTCTTTAAAAGCAATCGATAGAAGTGACGTTTGTTTAATTGTGATCAATGCAGAAGAAGGAATTATTGAACATGATAAACATATTGCTGGTTATGCTTTAGACGCAGGTAAGGCAGTAGTACTTGTTGTAAATAAATGGGATACAGTAGAAGATAAAGATTCTAAAATGAAAGAAATGAAAGAATTATTAAAATATGAATTTCAATTTATGACTTATGCACCAATTGTTTTTTTAAGTGCAAAAACAAAGAAAAGAATTCATACATTAATGCCTGAAATTTTAAAAGTATATGAAAATAGTCGTAGAGAAGTAAAAACAAGTGTTTTAAATGATGTGATTCGTGATGCATATGCCCTAAATTTACCACCAAGTTATAAAGGGAAGAGATTAAAAATATATTTTTCTAATCAAGCATCTACACAACCACCAACATTTAATATTCAAGTAAATAGTAAAGGTTTAGTTCATTTTTCTTATGAAAGATATTTAGAAAATAAACTTCGTGAAGCATTTGAATTAGAAGGTACACCAATTATATTGCAGTTTAAAAATAAGGGAGAACAATGAT
>CAMBYP010000018.1 GCA_945872435.1 uncultured Mycoplasmatota bacterium | reverse complement strand
ATTTGTGTAATATTTAATTTATTATTAAAGAACTTATTTTTAAGACCAAGACCAACTTTCCCTCATTTAGTAGAAGAAACCGGTTTCAGTTTTCCCTCAGGTCATGCTATGGTAACAATGACTGCTTATGGTTATTTAATTTATGTGGTATATCATTATATAAAAATTCCATGGTTAAAATATTTGTTAATTACAGTACTTTCTTGTCTTATTATATTAGTTGGTATTTCTCGTATTTATTTAGGGGTACATTATTTAACTGATGTGTTAGCAGGGTTTAGTATTTCTATATTTTATTTAATGGTAGTTACAAAATTGAAGATATTTTCTTTGGAAAGTAAAAAATGAAAGTATGGATTGATGGAGATGCTTGTCCTGATATCAAAAAATTAGTTTCTTTATGTCATAAATATCGGGTACCAGTTGCAATTGTTTGTGATGATTCACATGAATTTCAATTGGATGAAGTGAAAATGGTAAGTACGGGATTTCAAAGTGCAGATATGTATTTATTAAATCAAATTCAAGATCATGATTTTGTAATTACTAGTGATTATGGAGTTGCAATAATTGCTTTGATGAAGAATTGTATTGTGTTAAATCCAAATGGTACTTTTTATACCAAGGAAAATATGGATTATTTATTATTACAAAGACATGTAAATGCCAAATTACGAAAACAAAAATTAAAGGTACCACATCAAAAGAAAAGAAATGAAGTTGATCGTAATGTGTTTTTAGAAAAAGTGGAGTCTATTTTAAAGACAAGTAGGTGATGATATGAAATCAGATATCGAAATTGCAAATGCTTATCAAGGAATTTCAATTTTTGATTTGGCTAAAAGACTAGGAATTCATGATTATTTAGAACCTTATGGAAAATGGAAAGGAAAAATTGATCTTTCTATATTGGATAGGTTAAAAGAAAAAAAAGACGGAAAATTGATTTTAGTTACAAGTACTTCTCCAACACCTATGGGGGAGGGTAAAACAACAATGGCAATTGGTCTTCATGATGCACTTTGTAAATTAGGATACTCAAGTATGTTAGCTTTACGAGAACCTTCCTTAGGACCTGTTTTTGGTATTAAAGGTGGTGCTACAGGTGGGGGATATGCGCAAGTATATCCGATGGATGAAATTAATCTTCATTTTACAGGTGATATGCATGCAATCACAAGTGCTAATAATTTGTTGTCAGCAGCGATTGATAACCATATATATCAAGGCAACCAATTAAATATTGATCTTACAAAAATTGTACACAAACGTTGTTTAGACTTAAATGATAGAAGTTTAAGACAAATAGAAATCGGAATGTCTCAATTAGAAACTACAAGAAAAGAACAGTTTGTAATTACAGTAGCTACAGAGTTAATGGCTATTATGTGTTTAGCAACATCGCTTTCGGATTTAAAAAGAAGAATTGGTAATATTTTATTTGCATATAATAAGAATGGTAATCCTCTTTTTGTATCAGACTTACATGTTGAAGATGCAATGACAATTTTATTAAAAGACGCATTTAAACCTAATTTAGTTCAGACTCTTGAGGGAAATCCTGTATTGATTCACGGTGGCCCATTTGCTAATATAGCACATGGATGCAATTCTTTGATTGCTACAAAACTTGCTTTAAAACTGGGGGATTATGTGGTAACAGAAGCTGGTTTTGGAAGTGATCTAGGTGCTGAAAAGTTTTTTGATATAAAATGTCAAAAAGGAAATTTAAGACCTGATGTTGTTGTCTTAAATATGACAATTCGTAGTATGAAATATCATGGTGGAGTTTCTAAAGATGATTTAAAAAAAGAAAATATAGAAGCTTTAAAAAAAGGCATGTGTAATTTAAAAGCACACTTAAATAATATGCAAAAATACACAAAACATATTGTAGTTTGTGTGAATCAATTTGATACGGATACCAAAACCGAATTAAATGAGGTTAGAAAATTTTTAGAACAATTAAATGTTTCTTATGCTTTTTGTACTGCACATCAAGACGGTAGTAAAGGTGCTACTAATCTTGCTTTAGCTGTATTAGAAAAATGTGAGTTAGAAAATGACTATCAACCATTATATTCAATTTCTCTGTCATTAAAAGAAAAAATTGAAAAAATTTCTAAAGAAATTTATCATGCTTCCGAGGTTATCTATCAAGATGGAATGTTAGAAAAATTATCATATTATGAAAAAAATGGAGCAAATAATCAACCAATTTGTATTGCTAAAACACAGTATTCATTTAGTGATGATGCTAAAAAATTGGGTGATCCAAGAAATTTTTCTGTAACAATAAAGGATGTTCATTGGAATCGTGGAGCAGAGTTTATAGTTGTCTATATGGGAAAGATTATGACGATGCCTGGTCTTTCAAAAGTGCCAGCAATGTTATCTATGAAAATTGATGAAAAAGGAATGATATCGGGGTTATTTTAGAAGTATTATTTTAGAAGTAAGGGATGAATGAATGAAAGATAAACAGTTACAAGAATTACAACGATTAACAAACTATATTTATCAGGATATGAATAAATTAGTTTCTAAATTATATTGTCAACCGAAACAGAAAGTACCAAAATTGAGGCGTTCTATTTATATAGATCAAGAAAATACAGAACAATTATTTTTGGATTTTTTAAGGATGAAATTAGGAAATGAATATTATCAAAAGGGATTAGAAGCATTTAAAAATCAAATATTTCGTGTCAAAGATGAAAATGGTGAAAAATTTTCACGTTCTGGTTCTCATCCGTCTGGAGAATTTTATCAAATTGAATTAAATTATAATTTATCAGACGTTACGACATATGCCCATGAATTTATGCATTATATTCAAAATGATACAACAGTAACAACACTGTTATTAAATGAAACAATGCCACTTTTTATTGAACAATTAATGGTACATTATTTGAAAGAACAATTTCCAAACGAAAAGAAAGTATATAGTTGTGATTTTGAACGATATCAAAATCATTTAAATTTAATTCAAAATGAATATATATTCATATGTGAGGAACATATGAAAAATATATATTCTTTATTTTCTATGAAATATATTTTTGGTTTATTGATTTCTTGCAAATTATATAGAGATTATTTATTGTCAGAAAAAACAGCATTAAATGAAATAAAAAGTTTCTTACTTGCTTTAGAGCAAAATGATTTTAACCAAGCGATGCAGGCAGTGGGATTAAATATTTCATATAAAGAGCATCATTTATACTATTCTGATTATGTATTAAAATTATTGATTGAGTCATTTCATAGTTATTATAATCAATTGTTCGATGAATATAAAACACTAAAGAAAATAAAATTTATAAAAAGATAAAAATGATGTTGTCATAAAGTGTCAAGTTTTTACTTGATACTTTTCGTTTTCATAAATAAGTGAAAAGGTGATTGACATATGACAGGTTGTCATGTTAAAATGAACAAGTATGACAAACTGTCATATGATAGAAAGTGAGGTGCCTTATGCCAACACAAACTTTTTTTAATCTTCCTAAAAAAAAGCAAGAATTGCTTTTGAAATCTGCTAGAAATGAATTTACAAATACATCATTCGAAAATGCATCTATCAATCAAATAATTAAAGAAGCAGGAATTTCTAGAGGTAGTTTTTATATGTATTTTCACGATAAAGAAGATTTGTATTTTTATTTATTGGAACAGTCTAAACAGTTTTTTGAAAAAGAATTAGAACATATTGTAGATGAAACTCATGGCGATTTATTTCTTATTTTTGAAAAAATGTTTGAAAAAGTAATCTGTTATTGCTCTAAGAAAAATCATTATTTATTTTTTAAGCAAGTATTTACAAATATCAATGGTCGTTCTGAGCAAAGATTGTTTTTTGCAAAAGAAAATACAACCAACAATAGATTAAAAAGAGATGAATTTTTAAAGAAAATAGATAAGTCTAATTTGAATATTGAAGAAATGGAAGATTTAGAAGAAATTGTTGGATTATTATTAGGTATGACACTTCATACATTAATTCATTCTTTTCATAAAAGTTTAGATAAAGAAGAATTAATAGATTCTTATCATAGAAAGTTAAATTTATTAAGATATGGAATGGAAAAGAAATAGAAAGGAAATAAGAATATGATTAGAATTATAAAACATTTATGTAAATATTGGTATTCTGTATTGATTGTTATTGCACTTTTATTTGTGCAAGCGGCATGTGATTTATCACTTACAGAATATACATCTCGTATTGTCAATGTTGGAATTCAAGAAGGTGGAATTGAAAATAATACACCTGAAGCAATTTCTAAAGAAAGTTTAGATCATGTTCTTTTATTTACGACTGATGAAGATAGTAAATTTATTAAAGAACAATATAAACTAATTACAAAAGATAATGCTAGTAAAAAGCAAAAGGAACAATATCCAAAAGTAAAGAAAGAAGATATTTATGTATTAAAGGATATTTCTAAAGATAAGTTAGAAAAATTAAATACAGTTTTACAAAAACCTCTTACTTATACATTATTATTTAGTGGTGAAACAGAATCTGGTAAGAAAATGGAAAAAAAGATATTAAAAGAGCTTCCTGATAGTATTTCATCAATTCCTAATATTACATTGATGAAAGTATTTGAAATGATGCCACAAAATGAACGTAGTCAAATGATAGAAAAATTAGACGAGAAAATGAAAGATATGCCAGATACGATGCTAGAACAAAGTGCAGTACAGTTTGTAAAAACTGAATATAAAAGCATTGGAATTGATACTGATCAAATTCAAACTAATTATATTTTGATATCAGGACTTCAAATGCTTGGATTAGCACTTTTATCTATGGTAGCAACAGTACTTGTTGGATTTTTAGGATCTCGTATTGCAGCTCGTTTAGCTCGTGATCTTAGAAATCAAGTATTTAAGAAAGTGGTTGATTTTTCTGAAAGTGAAATGAAGCAATTTTCAACTGCTAGTTTAATTACTCGTAGTACAAATGATATTCAACAAGTTCAAATGTTATTAGTATTCTTACTTCGTACGATTTTCTATGCCCCAATTGTTGCAGTAGGTGGTGTTGTTAAAGTACTTGCCACAAAAACGGGTATGGCATGGATCATTGCAGTGGCTGTTATGGCAATTGCTACGTTAGTTTTAGTTTTATTTGCAATTGCTATGCCTAAATTTAAACGTGTTCAAACATTAATTGATCGCTTAAACTTAGTAACTCGTGAGATTTTAACTGGACTTCCAGTAATTCGTGCTTTTGCAAAAGAAAAACACGAAGAACAACGTTTTGATAAAGCCAATAAAGATTTAAAAAATAATCAATTATTCATTGTTCGTGTTATGTCGACAATGATGCCTCTTATGATGTTTACAATGAATGCTATAGCAGTATTAATCGTTTGGGAAGCAGCAAAAGGTATTGATAGTGGTATTATGCAAGTTGGAGATATGATAGCTTTTATTCAATATACAATGCAAATTATTATGGCTTTCTTAATGATATCAGTGGTATCTATCATGTTATCACGTGCTATTGTAAGTATTGATCGTATTGATGAAATTTTAAAAACACCATTTACTATTTTAAATCCAAAAAATAAAAAAGAACCAACTGAAGTTGGGACTGTAGAGTTTAAAAATGTATCATTTAGATATCCTGATGCAGATGGATATATGTTACAAGATATTAATTTTAAAGCAAATAAAGGAGAAACAGTTGCCTTTATTGGATCAACGGGTAGTGGTAAATCTACATTAATTAATTTAATCCCACGTTTCTTCGAGGCAAGTAAAGGTGAAGTCATAGTCGATGGCGTAAATGTAAAAGATTTAGATCAACATGAATTACGTGATAAAATTGGTTATGTTCCTCAAACAGGAGTATTATTCTCTGGTACGATTGCTTCTAATTTAAAATATGGTAAAAAAGATGCAAGTCAAAAAGATATGCAAGAAGCATTAGATATCGCTCAAGCAACTGAATTCGTAAATAAGTTAGAACAAAAAGAAAATAGTCCAATCAGTCAAGGTGGAACAAATGTTAGTGGCGGACAAAAACAACGTTTATCTATTGCTCGTGCTGTAATCAAAAAGCCAGAAATTTATATTTTTGATGATAGTTTTTCAGCACTTGATTTTAAGACAGATTCTGTTCTTAGAAAAGAGTTAAGAGAGAAAACAAAAGGTAGTACTATGTTAATTGTTGCCCAAAGAATTAGTACTATTATGAATGCTGATAAAATTGTAGTACTAGATGATGGAAAAGTAGTAGGAATGGGTAAACATAAAGAATTATTAAAAAATTGTGAAGTATATCGTGAAATTGCGTTATCACAATTATCAAAGGAGGAATTAGATTATGAAGGGTAAAAATTCAGTAAGTTCTGAAAAAGTAAAAGACTTTAAAGGAACTTTAAAACAATTAGCTCATTATCTATCTTCTTATAAATATTTAATTGGTATCGTTGTTTTATTTGCCATTTTAAGTGCTGCCTTTTCTATTATTGGCCCAAAAATTATGGGAAAAGCAACTACAGAGATTTTTAATGGATTAGTTAGTAAAATTAATGGTGGAAGTGGTATTAATTTTCATAAAATTAGTCAAATATTACTATTCTTATTAGGGTTGTATGGAATTAGTGCAATTTGTAATTTTTTACAAAACTTTATTATGTCTGGTGTCAGTCAAAAAATTGCATATAATTTGAGAAAATCAATTAGCGAGAAATTACATCGTCTTCCTATGAAATATTTTGATTCTAAAACACATGGTGAAATATTAAGCCGTGTTACAAACGATGTTGATACAGTTAGTTCTAATTTAGATCAATGTATGACACAAATGATTACATCATTTACAACATTAATTGGTGTTGTCATTATGATGTTTACAATTAGTGTTCCAATGACGTTGGCTGTATTAATTATTATTCCAATTGCTATTCTTTTATTAGCATTTATTGTAAGTCATTCTCAAAAATATTTCGAAAGACAACAAGAATATTTAGGACACGTAAATGGTAAAGTAGAAGAAGTATATGGTGGTCATAATATAGTAAAAGCATTTAATGGTGAAGAAGAAGCAATTCAAGAATTTCAAGATATGAATCAAACACTTTATCGTTCTGCATGGAAAAGTCAATTTTTCTCTGGTATTATGATGCCTGTTATGAATTTTATTGGAAATTTGGGATATGTAGTGGTATCTATTATGGGTGGATATTTGGTTATTCAAAATAAGATACAAGTTGGTGATATTCAAAGTTTTATTCAATATGTAAGAAATTTTATGCATCCACTTTCTAATGTGGCTCAAATTGTTAATTTAATTCAGGCAGCAATTGCTGCTGCAGAAAGAGTATTTGAATTTTTAGATGAAGAAGAAGAGATAAAAGAAACAGATACACCAGTTTCAACAGAAAATTTAGAAGGAAATATTACTTTTGATCATGTAAAATTTGGTTATCAACCAGAAAAGACAATTATTAAAGATTTTAATGCTAAGGTAAAACAAGGTCAAAAAGTTGCAATTGTAGGACCTACTGGTGCTGGAAAAACGACTATGGTAAAATTACTGATGCGTTTTTATGATATTAATAGCGGTAGTATTAAAATAGATGGTCATGATATTAAAGATTTTTCCCGTCAAGATTTAAGACGTATGTTTGGAATGGTACTTCAAGATACTTGGTTATTTTCTGGTTCGATTGAAGATAATGTTAAGTATGGTAATATGGATGCTACATTTGAAGATGTAGAAAAAGCTTGTCGTGAAGCACATGCAGATCATTTTATTAAAACATTACCTGATAGTTATCATATGGTTATTAATGAAGAAGGAAATAATATTAGCCAAGGTCAAAAACAATTATTAACAATTGCACGTGTAATTTTAGAAAATCCAAAAATTTTAATTTTAGATGAAGCAACAAGTAGTGTTGATACTAGAACAGAAGAACATATTCAAAAAGCAATGGATGAACTTATGAAAAATAGAACAAGTTTTATTATTGCTCATCGTTTGTCAACAATTCGTAATGCTGATTTAATCTTAGTTATGAATCATGGTGATATTGTAGAGCAAGGAAATCATGAAGAATTATTAAAGAAAAATGGATTTTATGCTAAATTATATAATTCACAATTTGAAGAGTGATAGAACATCATTCTTCTTTTTTTTGAATAATATGTAAAAGAGGGTAGGAAAACTTAAAAAAAACTGTTATAATGATTAACGTAGATTTATGTAGAAGGGTGAATAAAATGAAACATTTAAAAGAAAATTTGATTTTAGTGGCAAAAGGATTTGTCATTGGAATTGCCAATATTATTCCGGGTGTTAGTGGAGGAACACTTGCAATTACATTAGGTATTTATGAAAGATTGATTAAGGCTATTAGTCATTTCTTTACCAATTTAAAGGAAAATATTAAGTTTTTAGTTCCAATTGCAGTAGGTGCGGTATTATCATTACTAATTTTAAGTAATGTGATTGGATATGCATTAGATCATTATCCAATTCCTACTACTTTATTATTTGTTGGACTTATTTTTGGAGGAGTTCCGCTTTTATATCGACATGTAAAAACAGAAAAAAAATCAAGTAGTAATTTATTAATTTTCTTTATTACTTTTGCCATTGTAACAATTTTTGCATTTTTAAAAGAAGGCAATTTTTCTGTTGATTTATCTAATTTAAATTTATTTGGTTATATACTGTTATTTATTGTAGGAATGGTTGCAGCAGCTACTATGGTAATACCTGGTATTAGTGGCTCATTTATGTTAATGTTATTAGGATATTATCAACCAATTATTAATACAATTCGTAATTTAACGAGATTTGATGATTTGACAAAATCATTTATGATTTTAATTCCATTTGGGATTGGTGTTTTAGTAGGTATTGTTTTAATTGCTAAATTAATTGAATTCTTATTAGAAAAATATGAAGTAAAGACATATTTTGGAATTTTAGGATTTGTTTTAGCTAGTGTATTAACATTGATTTATGGATTGTTTGGAAATTCATTTGATATTGTTCAAATCTTAATAGGTGTTGTTACATTCTTTATTGGTAGCATTGTTGCTTATAAGTTAGGAGATGAATAAATGCTTTATTTACAAGTTATAATTTTAGGAATTCTTCAAGGAATTGCAGAATTTTTACCAATTTCATCCAGTGCTCATTTAATTATATTCCGTGATATTTTTGGAATTGGTAGTGCAATACCAAACGAAATTACACTAGCATTTGATATTGCACTTCATTTAGGAACGTTACTTGCAATTTGTTGTTTTTTCTTTAAAGACTTTTTAAATATAGTGATAAAAGGATTTACTAAGCCAAAAAGTGATGATGGGAAAATGATGTGGTTTATTCTTTTAGCATCTATTCCAGCTGCTATTTTTGGAATATTATTAGAAGAAACAATAGAAAATGCTGTACGTGGCAATTATGTTGTAATTGCTGTTGCTCTAATTTTTATGGGAATTGTAATCTATTTATGCGATCAAAAATTTAAACAAGGTAAAAGTCTACAAAAAATGACTTGGATTGATGCTTTATTGATAGGATGTGCCCAAGTATTTGCACTAATCCCTGGTTTTTCACGTAGTGGTACAACAATTGCAGCTGCAAGAAGTAGAAATTTAAATAGAGAAGATGCAGCTAAATTTTCTTTCTATTTGTCAGCACCAGTTGTTGCAGGAGCAGTACTTCTTACATTTTTAAAAGGTTCTACAATGACATTGATTAGTGCTAATATTTCTATTTTTATATTAGGTGTTTTCATTTCATTTGTTGCAGGATTAATATGTATTAAATTCTTATTAAAATATTTGAAAACTCATGATTTTAAAATTTTTATGTGGTATCGTGTGGCTCTTGGTGTTATTGTATTACTTTGTTTATTGGTTATGTAAAATACAAACAAATGGTTTGTATTTTTTTTTAAAATCATAGTATAATAAAATCATAATAGAGGTGGCAGAATGGATCAAGAAAAAATAAAAAGATATTTAAAAGCAAATTTTGATACAAAATTATATATTAGTAAGCATTACATTAAGGATGAAAAAGCAATCATACCAATTCATGTTGAAAAATTGGAAGATATTTATACTTCATATGGTAATTATCAATCTGTTTTAAAACAAGAATTTATTTCATATATTATGGAAATTGCTTATTATATTCCTTATGAATATTCAATTGTTTTAGAGTTTGAAGGAATAAAATTTACTATCGAAGAAAAAGAAAATCTAGTCAAAAATATTAGTGAACAACTGGGATTAATCACACATGATACTGAAATAGAATTAAAATACAATGCAAGGAAGGCATTAAAGCTATTTCTGATTGGTTCTATGATTTTATTATTATCATTTATCATTCGAAATGTAAATTATACATTATATTTTAGTGAAATTTTATCCATTATCGGAACTTTTTCTCTATGGGAGTTTGTAGACACTGTATGGTTTGATAGAAGAAAAAAGAAAATAGATAAAATGAATGCTGGCCAACTATCGACTTGTACAGTTGTTTTTAAAGAAATATAAGTTATTTTTCCTAATTTATGATATAATCATATCGTTTGGAGTGGTGATATGAATCGAACACAATGTATAGAAAACAGTATTATTAAAAAGTATCGTAAAAAAATATGGAGTCCTTTTATGAAAGCAATTCGTGATTTTCAGATGATTCAAGAAGGAGATAAAGTCGCAGTTTGCATTAGTGGAGGAAAAGACTCTATGTTACTTGCTAAATGTTTAGAAGAATTACAAAAGCATGGAGATGTTCCTTTCGAACTTGTGTATTTAGTAATGGATCCTGGATATCAAAAAGAAAATTTACAAAAAATAAAAGATAATTTAAATATATTGAGTATTCCAGCAACTATTTTTAAGAGTAATATTTTTAAAGTTGCGGACTCATCTAGTAAAAAAAGAAATGATAATCCATGTTATTTATGTGCACGTATGAGAAGAGGGGCACTTTATGATAAAGCAAAAGAATTAGGATGCAATAAAATCGCACTTGGTCATCATATGGATGATGTAATTGAAACTGTTTTACTTAATCTAATTTGGAATGGCCAAATGTCTAGTATGATGCCTAAATTACATAGTGATCATTTTGAGAATATGGAATTAATTAGACCTCTTTATTATGTACATGAAAATTATATTAAATCATGGGCTCGTTTTAATGAACTTTCATTTATTGACTGTGCATGTTCTGTTACAAAAAAAGGAATTGGAAAACGAATTGTTGTAAAAGAATTGATAGAAAAGTTGTGTGAAATACATCCAGATGCTAATTTAAATATTTTAACAGCTACTAAAAATGTGAATTTAAATACACTAATTTCTTATAAAAAAGGAAATGAAACATTTCATTTCCTAGATGAATATGATCAAAAGAAATAATTATGGGAAAACATGTGAAATGATAAAAACGAAGCATGAATACTTTAAAAAAAATAAAATTTATGTTATAATGTAATTGTCTAAAGGATAAGGACCTATTTTAGAAAAACCTACTAAAATAATGATAGGGAATCTAATTGATAAATGGTGTTGAATACTTAAATTTATTTAAGGATCCTAAAATTTATCATGTGATGCCCACCTGGGAGATCAGGTTTTTGATCATTAGAGGTTCCCTTTGGACTTTTTTTATAAATTTGATAGGAGGATTTTTTTGAGTACGAAATTATGCAAAAATTGTGCTTCAAAAATTCCAGTTGATGCACATATATGTCCAACTTGTGGTGCAAAAATAGAAGATGTAAGTGAAGTAGTAGAAGAGGTCATCCAGGAAGAAGAACAACCTAAAGATTTTAGAGAAGTATTGTTTGGTTTTAAAAAACGTGGACCTTTTTATAAATGGGTGACACTATTATTAGCTATTTTTTTAGGTTGGTTAGGAATTCATAAATTTTATGAAAGAAAGTTTTATATGGGATTATTATATATGGTAACTGGAGGTTTCTGTGGAATTGGGATTATTTTAGATATTATCAATTTACTTGCTAAACCTACCGTATACTATAATTATTATTAGAACATGGCAAAGTGTTCTTTTTTTTATGCGTATTTTTTAACCTTTCATACATATTTTTCGTATTTTAAGTAAAAAAGGAACATTTTAAACATTTTGTTGTACAATGAATATAAATAAAAGAGTAGGAGTAAATTATGACAAAAAAGTTAAAAAAGAATTGGTTGCTATTATTATTTCTTTTTGTGTGGACTTTGGTATGTATTTATGCAGCCATTGATTTTGGTTATCATGATCCAATGCATCGTGAATTACCTGATGTAATGACTAGTTTTATTTATCTTTATTCATATGATTATTTAGGACTTCTCCAATTATTTGGAGCACCGTTAGTTTGCCTATTTGGACTTTATTCATTTTATCAAGAAATAGAAAGTGAATATGTAAAATTAAAATTAACTAGGGAAAGCTACACTAAGTATTTATGGAATCATATTAAAAATTCTTTAAAACATATATTTTTAATTCCTTCTATGATTTTAATTTTGTGGATAGTTTGTCTTTTTATGTTTCAATTTCAGTTTGATATTGAAAAAACAGCACGGATTCATTTAGAATTAGCGAGTGTGGTATTACCATATAAGAATATATTGGTTCCTTATTTTATATTTATTTTTTTAAAACCAATCTTTCTTAGTATTGTATGGTTAGAAATTGGTTTTTGCTTTATGAAAAGAGAAAGAAATTTTGCAATCCCTATTTTTTTAGTATTTATTGTAGATTATATGATTGTTAGAATGATTGACTATGTGTCGAGTTTTCTCCAGTTAGAAAATTCAATGCTTTCTTGGAATTTTATGATATTTTTAAGTACTGATTTATTAAAAGAAACGATAATGAGCTTTATTTTGATTGTAATCATTGGAGTTATTTTCTTGATACCTTGTTATTTTCATTATCGTAGCAAAGAGAAGTTTGTGATGATGTGTGAAGAAGGAGATTAGATTAACCAAAGAATGTTTAAAGTATGCTTTATCTAAAGAAAACTTAAAACCAATTATTATTTATTCTATTGTTTTACAATTTTTATTTTTATCGCTAGGAATTAAGGGAAGTCATTTATTAGAATCTATTTTGTTTTCATATCAAGATTTTTATGTCGTACTGGGAATATTTTTATTAGTGTCTATTAATACTTATCATACTTATCAAGCTTTTGAAAAAAATAGAAATCTTCTTCTTCGCTTAGGCACAAAAAAGAAAGTGTTACAACAATTAATCATTCAAGTAATTTTAAGTAATTTTATTATTTTAATTTTAAATTTGATGATTCAAATATCTGTTTTTGAATTATTTGGAGTAGTTTCTTTTAAAAATCCAATTTATATGAATACATCGGTTTCTTATTTGATTTATTTTATTTTTTTTGAACTACGTTTGATTTTTATCTTAGAAGCATTTTCTCTCATCTTACTATTTTTATTTCAACTGCTTGGATATCTTAGTACTGTATTTAGTTTTATTATTTATTTTTGTACCATTTATTTTTCACCAATTTGTGTAGATTGTATGATTACAGAAGTACAAAATATGAATATACATCCTATTTATTATCTTTTCCCACTTACATATCAATCATTGCTGCTTGAAGTTAAAATTTCTTGTATTTATGTATTATTTTTAGTAATAATTATTTATATATTATATCAACTGACATATCGTTTTATGAAAAGGATTGGAGAGTAATATGAAAATTGAAGTAAAAGATTTAACAAAAAAATTTCAAAATCAAGTTGTTTTAGGGCATATTTCTATGACAATGGAATCTGGTCATATTTATGGATTTATTGGCCGAAATGGTAGTGGCAAAAGTGTATTTCTAAAAATATTATGTGGTTTTTATATGCCAACTGTTGGCGAAATATTGTTTGATGGCAAAAATGATACGAAAAAGAACCGTTTTTATCCTGTCTTAGGTGCATTGATTGAAAAACCAATGTTTTTACCAAACTTAACTGGTTTTGAAAATTTAGAATTGTTAGCTAGTATTAAAAATAAAATTACAAAAGAAGATATTTTAGATGTGTTAAAAAAAGTAGACTTGTTAGATGAAAAAGATAAAAAGTATAAAAAATATTCATTGGGAATGAAACAGAAATTGGGAATTGCACAAGCTTTTATGGAAAATCCTGATGTTATTATTTTAGATGAACCATTTAATGGGGTAGAAGAAGAAACAGCAATCACGCTTAGAAATATGTTAAAAGAATTAAAGAAACAAGGAAAATTAATTATTTTAGCAACCCATATGAAAGAAGATGTTATGGATTTATCTGATGTTATTTATGAAGTGCAAAATGGGAAATTTCATAAACAGGAAAAGTAAGAAAATGCTTTTCTTTTTTTGTAAAACAAAAAAGACTATGTTATAATAAAATAGTGGTGAATCGTATGGAAGAGTTAACAAGATTAGAGTGGTTATTAGGTAATGATTATAAAAAGTTACAGGATAAAACAGTTTTAGTATTAGGCCTTGGTGGAGTAGGTGGATATGCTTTAGAAACTCTTGTAAGAAGTGGAATTGGTAATCTTATTTTAGTAGATTTTGACACAGTAGATATTACGAATACAAATCGCCAGTTAATTGCAACAAAAGAAACGATTGGTAAATTAAAAACAGACGCTTGGGAAGAAAGAATTCATAGTATTATTTCTAGTTGTAATGTAACTAAAATTACAGCTAAAATTACGGAAGAAAATATTGAATTACTATTTCAAAACAAACCTGATTTTGTGATTGATGCATGCGATACGATTCGTGTAAAATGCTTATGTATTAAAAAGTGTTTAGAGTATCATATCCCATTCATATCTTCGATGGGAACTGCAAATAAAATGGATGCAACAAAGTTAGAAATTACTGATATTCGAAAAACTAGTTATGATCCAATTGCTAAAATTATTAGAAATTATGTCAAAAAAGAACATTTAAAAGGAAAGATTCCTGTAGTTTGTAGTAAAGAACCACCTAAGAAACTAGATGGAAAATTAGGAACAATGATGCCTGTTCCAGCAGTTTGTGGTATTTTACTAGGACAATATACAATCGAAAAGTTATTAAAGGAGATTTGTTATGAATCATGAAAAAGAATTAAAAGAAATTGTAAAAGGTCTAAAAGGAAATATTATGGCTTTAGGATTAGATTCTAAATTAGTATTAGAGGAAATTGAAAAAAATAAACAAATTGAAAACTATTTGTTGTTAGATTGTATTGAAGTGATGCCAATTGATGGAAAAAAGAGAAGAAATAAAAAGATTCCTTTAAAGAAACTTCGTAAAAAAGTAGGAAAGAAAAGAATTGATACTGTGATTTGTAGATTATCAAGCATTGATAAATATTTTAAATATTTTATTCGTGATAGTATTTATATGACGAAACATGAAATTATATATTATGGAAAGAAAGATGAATTAACAATTGATAAAGAGGAGTTTATTAAGCGTTATCAGAGATATAAAAATGTCGATGTAAAATTTCACAATACAAAAGATGGTATGATGATTTATGTAAAAGTGAATGGTGCGAAAAATCATATGATTTTAGATTTATTTTATTTTGTCCGTGATTCTTTTTATAATGCGGTTCAATTATTTGGAGATTATTTAGTTCAATAAAGGTAAGGTAGTGTGATAACATGTATTTAAAACAAATTATAGCACATGGATTTAAATCTTTTGCTGATAAAACAATATTAGAATTTCATTCGGGTATTACGGGAATTGTAGGACCAAATGGAAGTGGAAAAAGTAACGTTGTGGATGCAGTTCGTTGGGTATTAGGTGAACAATCAATTAAATCATTACGTGGTGATGATAAAATGACAGATGTTATTTTTTCTGGATCAAAATCTAGAAAAGCAATGAATGTTGCTTCTGTTACTTTAATTTTTGATAATAAAGATCATTATTTGAAAGTTCCTTATGAAGAAGTATCAATTACCAGAAGAGTATATAAAGATGGAACAAATGAATATTTGCTAAATAATGAGCGTTGTCGTTTAAAGGATATTTCAGAAGTACTATTAGATACAGGAGTTGCAAAAGAAAGTTTTAATATTATTTCACAAGGAAAAATTGAAGAAATTTTATCTAGTAAACCAGAAGATAGACGTGTGATTTTTGAAGAGGCTGCTGGTGTATTGAAATATAAAAAAAGAAAAGAAGAAGCGCTTCGCAAATTAGATCGTACAAATGATAATATGCAACGTGTTGAAGATATTATTGATGAATTAAAAGCACAAGTGGAACCACTACGTGAACAAAAAGAAAAAGCTTGTCTTTATAAAGAGAAAAAAGAAAAATTGGAAAATATTGAAATATCTGTAATTACAAATGATATTAAAGAGATTCATACCAAATATGAAACATCAAAACAAAGATTAGAAAAGTTAAATGAAGAAATATTATCGATTAGTACCAATAATAAGCAAAATGAAGCAACGATTACTAAGTATAAAAATGATTTGGATAAAATAGAAAAACAAATTGAAATAGCACAACAAGAATATATGGAAGCTTCTACTTTAGCTACAAAATTAAATGGTCAAAAACAAATGATTACAGAAAGAAAAAAGTATGAAGTTGATGATCAAGCTTTATTAAATCAATCTCTTTTATTGAAAGAAGAAGCTTTAAAATTAGATTCTGATATTCATATTTTAGAAAATCAATTAAAATATGAAAAAGAAAATTATCAAAATATTTTAAAAGAAAATCATGAGTTAAAAAGAAAAGAAGAATTAAAACAAAAAGAGAGAAGTCAAAAAAATCATGAAATTCAAGTGGCAGTAAATGAATTAGAACAAAAGAAAAGAAAGATTCGAAATTTAGAGGAAGCAATTGATACATCATCATCACTACCACTTGCTCCAAGAAGTGTTTTAAATGAGCCTAGATTAAGTGGAATCCATGATGTAGTAGCAAAACTAATGGAAACAGAAAAACGTTATACAGAAGCACTATCTGTGGCTTTAGGGGCAGGTTCTAATTATATTGTTGTTGAAAATGAAAATAGTGCCAAAGAAGCGATTGAATATTTAAAGACAAACCGTTTAGGACGCGCAACTTTTTACCCGTTAAATATTATTAAACCAAAAGAATTGGACTCTGAAATTTTTTATCGATTAAAACAAGAGAGTGGTTTTATTGGTATTGCATCTTCACTTGTATCTTATGCACCGATGTATGCATCTATTTTTAAAAATCTATTAGGTTTAACAATTGTTGTTGATACTTTAGATACAGCAAATCATATTGCTAAAAAGTTTCATTATCGTCTACGCATTGTAACGCTTTCAGGTGAATTATTACAACCTGGTGGAGCTCTTACCGGAGGACAAATGAAACAAAATCAAAATCCTTTAAGAGATAAGTTTGATTTAGAACAAGAGAAAACCAATGAAAAATTGTTAGAAGTGAAAATACAAACATTAGAAGAAAAAATTAATGTGATTGATAATGATTTATCAGCACTTTCAGATAAGATATATTTGTCTGAAAAAGAAAAAATCTCTAATTCACTTATGATTGATGAAAAAGAAAATCAATTAGAACAGTTAAAAACAAGAAAGTTAGAAAGAACGGAAGAACTAAGAAGAACTGAACAAGTGTTAAATCATACATTAACTGAAGAAGAAGAAAGAGTAGTGAATGATTACTATAGTGCAGTGAAAAAGAAAGAAGAAATAGAGACTAAATTAAATTATTTAAAACAAGAACAATTAAAAACAAAAAGTAGCTTAGATGATTTTGAATTTGCAGTCAAAAAAGAAAATAGTTTATTCCAAAGTAAAAATAAAGAAATCCAAACACTAGATATTGAAATTAATCGAATGGATGTAAAATTGGATACTTTATTATCTCAACTTACGGAAAATTATGGAATGACTTATGAACATGCAAGTTATCATTATTCATTAGAGATGGAAATTGATAGTGCTCGTGATATGATTTCTAAATTAAAAAGAGAAATAAAAGAGCTTGGGGAAGTGAATTTAGGATCAATTGAAGAATATGATCGTGTTAGTGAACGTTATGAGTTTTTACTTCATCAAAAAGAAGATTTAGAAGAAGCAATTAAAGTATTGCTTGAAATTATTGATGAAATGGATACCGTAATGAAGGAAGAGTTTATGAAAACGTTTGAAATAGTAAAAGAAAACTTTAAAATAACATTTCAAGAGTTATTTAAAGGTGGAGATGCTACTTTGAAATTAACAGATAAAGAAAACATCTTAGAAACAGGAATAGAAATTGTCGCATCTCCTCCAGGAAAAAAATTAACAAGTATTGGATTGTTAAGTGGGGGAGAAAAAACATTTACTGCAATTAGTTTACTTTTCGCAATATTAAAATCTAGACCAGTGCCATTTTGTATTTTAGATGAAGTAGAAGCTGCTTTAGATGAAGTAAATGTCGATAGTTTTGGAAAATATATTCATACACTAAAAGATAAAACTCAGTTTATATTAATTACCCATAAAAAGAAAACAATGGAATATGCAGATGTTCTTTATGGAATTACTATGCAAGAATCTGGAGTTAGTAAATTAGTTAGTGTCAAGTTAGAGGAAATATAGATGCAAAAAAAAGACTATATTTCCCTTTTACATCAAAAAGATATAGTAAAGCAAGGTATTCCCAGCGGCTTTTTAAATCTACAAGAACAGCAAACATTAAGACAATTACTTGATAAGTTTCATATTACTTATCAAGTATATTCATATTTTGGAATTACAGATCGTGTGATTTTTAGTAAAAACCGTCCTAAAATTACTATATTAGAAATTATTACCACAGAAACTTTTACTCATCAAATGTTATTAGGCAGTTTTTTCTCATTACAAATAGATTCTAAAATTTTGGGGGATTTTATACATTATCAAAATAAATATTACATGTATTTTGATGCTAAATATAAAAAGTATATACTAGAAAATTTTAGAAAAGTTGGAAAATATTCAATTATGTTAAAAGAAGTACATATACATGATATTCAAGATTACAAACCTCAACTAAAAAAAGAAGTAATTTTAGTTTCTAGTTATCGTTTAGATAGTATTATTAGTAAAATAACCGGCTATAGTAGAAGCAAAGTGAAAGAATTGTTTTCTAATGGTTGGGTTCGTTATATGGATGAAGAAATTTATAATGGAAACATTGTCACTAAAGAAAACGATATTTTTTCTATTAGAAAATTTGGAAAATATCAAATTGGTTCATTACAAGGTAAAACAAAAAGTGATAAATATGCTTTAGAAGTAAAAAAATATATGTTTTAACCATTTGGTTGCACCCATTATAGAAGTATGATAAAATGGCTTAAAGAAAGAAGGAAGATTATGAAAAAAATATTAACTGGTTTAAAACCAACTGGAGAATTAACTTTAGGAAATTATATTGGAGCAATTGTACAAATGAAAAAATTACAAGAGCAATATGATTCTTATTTATTTATTGCTGACTTACATGCACTTACTATACCACAGGATCCAACTGATTTAAAAAGAAGAATTAAAGACTTTTTAGCACTTTATATTGCATGTGGGATTGACCCAAATAAAAATATTATTTATTTACAATCTGAAAATGAGTATATTCCTTCTATATCTTGGCTACTTGAATGTTCAACTTATTATGGAGAAGCATCTCGTATGATTCAATTTAAAGAAAAGTCTAAACAACATTCTAATTTTTCTGTAGGCTTATTAACATATCCTGTTTTAATGGCAGCAGATATTTTATATGCAGATATTGATTTGGTACCTGTAGGTATTGATCAAAAACAACATGTAGAGCTTGCTCGTGATATTGCAATTCGCTTTAATAAAGTATATGGAGATACTTTTGTGATTCCAGAACCATTAATTTCTGAGTCTGGAACGAAAATTAAAGATTTAAAAAATCCAACTAAAAAAATGAGTAAATCTGAAGATAATCCAAATGGAGTTATCGCACTTTTAGATGATGAAAAAAGCATTCGCAAAAAAATTATGTCAGCTACAACTGATTCTGAAATGAGTGTTCATTTTGATGAAGAAAATAAACCAGGAATTTCTAATTTGATGAATATTTATGCGTCCTTAACAGATAAAACAATAGAACAAGTTGAAAAAGAATTTGAAAATGCAAATTATGGAACATTTAAAAAGCGTGTTGCTGATGTGGTAGTAGAAACACTTTCTAAAATTCAAAATCGTTATCATGAATTATTAAATAGTAATGAATTAAATGAAATTTTAGATGCAGGTATTACAAAATCAAGAGCGATTGCAAAAGAAAAATATATTGATATGAAAAAGAAGATGGGATTAGAAAGATAAAAAAACTAGCGTATGAAGTGAACCCCAAATAGTTCACAAAAATAAAAAACTAGTAACATAAGAAAAG
>CAMBYP010000017.1 GCA_945872435.1 uncultured Mycoplasmatota bacterium | reverse complement strand
ATAATTAAAAGGAAGTGATATAAATGACCGAAAATAAAACAAATATAAATTGGTACCCTGGACATATGGCAAAGGCAAAGCGTTTAATAAAAGAAAGATTGGAATTAATTGATATTGTTTATGAATTAGTTGATGCCAGAATTCCATATTCATCTAAAATGCAAGATATGGATGATATTATTCAAACAAAGCCTCGTTTATTAATTATGACGAAAGCAGATTTATGTGATAAAGAGGAAACAAAGAAATGGATTTCATATTATGAATCACTTGGTTATCAAGTAATTTTAACTGATGTAACAAAGAATCTTCCTATGAAAGAAATTATGGAAAAAACAAATTTGTTACTTTCTGATTTCCAAGAAAAAAGAAAACAAAAAGGATTAAATGAACGAAAAGTTCGTGCTTTAGTTGTTGGAGTACCAAATGTAGGCAAATCAACTTTTATTAATCGTATTGTTGGAAAAAAAGCTGTCAAAGTAGGAAATAAACCTGGTGTTACGAAAACATTAGATTGGATTCGTTTAAATGATAAAATAGAATTATTAGATTCACCAGGAATATTATGGCCAAAATTAGAACAAGAAACGGTTGCATATAATTTAGCAAGCCTTACGGCTATGAAAGAAGAAATTTTGCCACTTTATGATATTGTTGTTTATATTTTAGAGACACTGGGGAAATATTATCCACAAATATTACAAGAAAGATATGGGATTGATGAAATAGATGAAGATCCAGTAGATACTTTAGATAAAATTGGAAAAAGACGTGGCTGTATGATTCGCGGTGGAGAAATAGATTATGAAAAAGTATATAGTGTGGTTTTAAACGATGTGAAAAATGGCATGATTAAAAATATTACATTCGATCGTTTTGATCAAATGATAAAGTAAGGATGATGTATATGGAAATAAAAAATATGAATTCTTTAACACTTGCTTATATTGGTGACGCAATTTATGAAATTTACATTCGAAAATATTTAGTCATGAATTGTAAATTAAGTAAAGTAAAAACATTACAAAAAGAAGCAGTAAAGTTTGTAAGTGCAAGAGGACAAGCTGATTTTTTAAAAAAATTGATTGATGAAAACTTTTTGACACCAATAGAAACGGAAGTTATGTTGCGCGCTCGCAATCATAAAACAACATCACATCCTAAGAATACGGATATTATTGTTTATAAATATGCGACTGGTTTAGAAGCAATTTTCGGTTATTTATATTTAGAAGAACATTATCAAAGATTAGAAGAATGGGTTGAAAGAATTGTAGGTGAGAAAGTATGTTTGTATACGGAAAAAATGTTGTAATAGAAACATTAAAAAATAATCAACCAATAAAAAAAGCGATAATTTATAAAAACTTTCAAGATAAAAATATTATTTCTGCATTACAAAAAAAGAATATACCTATTAAATTTGTGGAAAAATTTGAATTAGATAAACTTGCAAATGGAAATCATCAAGGTATAATGATAAGTATTCCAGATTATGAGTATGTTTCTTTAGATGAACTTTTAGAAAAAGAAAATCCATTATTAGTTATTTTAGATCATTTAGAAGATCCTCATAATTTGGGAGCAATTGTTAGAACTTGTGAAGCGGCTGGCGTTGATGGAATTATTATTCCAAAAAACCGTAGTGTAGAGGTGACAAGTACTGTGATGCGTACTTCAGTTGGAGCATTGGATTATGTTAAAATAGCACGTGTTACTAATTTAACAGAAACAATGAATTATCTAAAAAAACAAGGCTTTTGGATTGTTGGTACAGACATGGATGGAGAAGATTATCAAGAGATTGATTATCGTGGTAAAACTGTTCTTGTCATTGGAAATGAAGGTTCAGGAATGTCTAGATTGGTAAAAGAAAATTGCGATTTTATTGCTAGCATTCCTATGAATGGACATGTAAATAGTTTAAATGCTAGTGTTGCTGCGGGTATTGTAATTTACGAAGCAATTTCAAAACGAAAGTAGGGGAAATATGAAATACAGAGATTATAATGACAATGAATTACTTTATTATGTATCAGAACATAATGAGGATGCTGAGGAAATACTTTATGAGAAGTATAAACCTATGATTGTCAATTTCTCTAAAAAAGTATATCCTTTTTCATCAAATACAGGATTAGAATTGAATGATTTAATTCAGGAAGGACTTCTTGGATTAAATCAAGCTATGAAATATTATGATGAAAAAAAAGATAACAGTTTTTATACATTTGCAAAAACTTGTATTGAAAGAAAGATTTTAACTTTAGTTACAAATCATCGTCGTTTAAAGCATAAAATATTAAATGAATCTTTATCTTTAGATATGACATATGAAGATCAAAATTATGGTGTAAATTATTTCTTAAAAGATATGACAACAGACCCTGAAACAGTATTACTTTCTAAAGAAAGAGAAACACAATTAGAAGAAAAAGTACATCAAGTATTAACTGATTTTGAAGATGAAGTATTTACTTTAAGAATTAATAATTTTTCTTATCAAGAGATGGCATCTATTTTAGATAAAGATCGTAAAGCAATAGATAATGCTTTACAGAGAATTCGTTTTAAAGTAAGGAAAGTTATTGAAGAATTAGAGTCATAGTAGAAAGAAGGGTTAAGTATGAAAAAGATAACAGTAGATGGAAATGAAGCTTGTGCTCGTATGAGCTATTATTTTACGGAAGTAGCAGGGATTTATCCGATTACTCCATCTAGTCCTATGGCAGAACATATTGATGAATGGAGTAAACAAAAAAGAAAGAATATCTTTGAAGATATTCCAACTGTTTTAGAAATGCAAAGTGAAGCAGGAGCAGCAGGTATGATTCATGGTTCGCTTCAAGCTGGATGTTTGACGACTACTTATACTGCTAGTCAAGGATTATTATTAATGATTCCTAATATGTATAAAATAGCAGGAGAAATGTTACCATTTGTAATGCACGTGGCAGCGCGTAGTTTATCTACTCATGCTCTTAGTATTTTTGGTGATCATCAAGATATTTATGCAGCTAGAGCTACTGGGTTTGCTTATTTAGTAGCTTCCTCTGTTCAACAAGCATCTGATATGTCTTTGATCGCACATCTTTCTACTTTAAAATCAAGTATTCCATTTCTTCATTTTTTTGATGGGTTTCGTACAAGTCATGAAATACAAAAAATTGATGTATTAGAAGATGAAGAAATAAAAGAAATGGTTGATTTTGATGAAATAAAAAAATTTAGAAGTAGAGCCCTTACGACTTCTAATCCAGTAACAAGAGGAACAGCTCAAAATGATGATATCTATTTTCAAGCAACTGAAGTGAGAAATAAGTATTATAATCAAGTTCCTGATATTGTAAATGAATATATGCAAAAACTAAATCAAAAATTACATACAAATTATAAACCATTTGTTTATTATGGTAGTGAGTTTGCCACATCGATTATTATTGCTATGGGAAGTGTTTGTGAAACGATTAAAGAAACAATTGATGATTTAAATAAACAAGGCTATCAAGTGGGATTAGTTGAAGTTCATTTATATCGTCCTTTCTCTAGTGAATATTTAAAATCAGTATTGCCAGAAAATGTAAAAAGAATTGCTGTTTTAGATCGTACAAAAGAAGCAGGAAGTGAAGGAGAACCACTTTATTTGGATGTAAAATCAGCTTTATCTTCTATGAATTTAGAAATTTATGGAGGAAGATATGGACTTTCTAGTAAAGATACAACCCCAAGACAAATTAAGGCAATTTTTGATGCATTAGATGATGGTTTGAATCACAACTTTACAATTGGGATTACTGATGATATTACAAATTTAAGTTTACCAGTTGATAATACTTATAAAATTAAGTCTTCCAAAGAATTAAAAATATATGGTTATGGTTCTGATGGAATGGTAAGTGCATCAAAAACAATTATGAAATTAATTGGTGATAAAACAGAAAAGTATGTTCAAGGATATTTTCAATATGATTCTAAAAAATCAGGGGGAGTAACAACTTCTCATTTAAGATTTTGTAATACACCAATTCGTTCTACTTACTATGTAGAAAGTCCAGATATGGTGATCGTTACAAAAGATTATTATTTAAATGAATTCCAATTATTAAATGATTTAGAAGAAGAAGGAATTCTATTAATTAATACTAGTAAATCTCAATCAGAATTAGTTGATTTTTTGAAAGAAGAGACAAAGTCTAAAATAAAAGAAAAAAAGTTACGAGTTTATTATTTAAATGCATACGAGTTAGCAAATAAAGTAGGATTAACAAATAAAATTAGTATGATTATGGCTACTGTTGTTTTACAAATATTACATTTCTTTGATGAAGATAAAGGAATTAATTATTTAAAAGAATATGTAGATAAAACTCTTTCTAAAAAAGGAATAGAAGTAATTTCTAAAAATTATCAAGCAATTGATTTGGCAATGGAAGTATTAGAAAAGTTAGATACTACTTCATTTGAAATAAAAGAAGAAGAGGAAGAAAAATTGTCTACTATTGATATGATACGAAAAAGAAGAGGGAACGAATTACCTACTTCAGCATTTATTCCATATTGTAATGGTACTTTTAAACCAAGCATAGAAGATAATGAAACTGGAATGAGTGAGACTGTTCCTTCATGGATTTTAAATAATTGTATTATGTGTAATCAGTGTAGTTTGGTATGCCCACATGGTGTAATTAGACCATATTTATTAACAGCAGAGGAATACGAACAAGCTCCTGAATTAGTGAAGAAAAAATGTAAAAAAGCAATCGGACCTGGAATGGAAAATATGTATTTTGCTTTAGCTATTAATATTAAAAAATGTACTGGCTGTGGTCTTTGTATTCACACATGTCCTGGTTTAAAACAAAGTAAGGCTTTGATGTTTAGTAATTATAAAGAACAAAGTAAAAATCATGAGCAAGAAATTTATGATTATTTAGAACAATATGTTAGTGAGAAAAAACAAAGTAATCCTTTTACTATAAAGACAAGTCAATTTCAAAAGCCAAAATTTTCCTTCCATGGTGCATGTGCTGGATGTGGTGAAACATCATATATAAAATTATTAACACAACTTTATGGAAATGAATTAATTGTTGCCAATGCAACTGGCTGTTCTTCTATTTATGGTGGAAGTGTTCCAGAAATTCCATATCAAATTCCATGGGCAAGTTCTTTATTTGAGGATAATGCAGAATATGGACTAGGAATAGTAATTGCTCATAAGGTAATGAAAAAAAGAATTCAACATGTAATGGAACAACATATGGATGATAATAGTGAATTGTATCAAACATGGATTAAAAATCAAAATGATATTCAAATTACAAAACAAGTATATGAGATATTAAAAAATGATACACCCGAATATTTAAAAGAATATTTACCATATATAAAAGCAAGTGTTATTTTTGCCATTGGTGGCGATGGTTGGGCATATGATATTGGTTTTAGTGGAATTGATCAAGTGTTAGCAAGTGATGAAAATTTAAATATTTTAGTATTAGATAGTCAAGTTTATTCTAATACGGGAGGACAGGCAAGTAAAGCAAGTCCTAAAGGAAGTATTGCTTCTTTTGCATCATCTGGTAAAAAGACATATCAAAAAGATTTAGCGGCAATTGCTATGCAATATCCAAATGTTTATGTTGCAACGGTTTCGTTAGGTGCAAATCCAATGCAAACAATGAAAGCAATGAAAGAAGCTGTTGAACATCATGGACCATCTATTATTATCGCATATTCACCATGTATTGCTCATGGATTAAAAGGTGGAATGGCAAATTCAATAGATAGTGAAAAATTAGCAACAACTTGTGGATATTTTCCAATCTTTAGAAGACATCCACAGAATGGATTTATATTAGATAGTAAAAATGTAAATTTTGATTCTTATTATGATTATTTGCAAATGCAAACTAGATATTCTATGTTAAAAGTAGTGAATCCGGAAAAAGCAGAACAATTATTACAAGAAAATTTAGATTTTGCAAAAAGGAGATTTGCATATTATGAATCATTGTCAAAAGAGAATAAATAATTCTCTTTTTTCTTTTGAAAATAGAAAAAATATGATATACTTACTATAAGAGTTATGATAGGAAAAGGGGTAACAATATGAAAGAACAAGTTAATGGTGTCATAACACCACTTTTAGAACATATTGCATATTATGTAAATGGCATAGAAGATGCCAGAAAAAATAAAATTAATGAAGAGAGATTGCAGACATTAGGGAATATTGCTCATGAATTTTATATGTACGGAGTAAAGGATGAAGGAAATAGTCGTATGATTGCTTCAACATCAGGAACTATGATTGAATCTGTATATCAAAAAGCATTAGAAGTATTGAGTAGTTCTACTGCCATTTATCAAGCAACAAATATTGTAGAACCTCTCATTATTCAAACATCTATGTCGGTAGAAAATAGTTTGTTAGATAATACAAATATTGAAGATATGGGGATGGTTTTAAAACAGTTTGACTTAGATACTGAAGAATATAATCATTTAGCAAAACAATTTGCTGAATTATATTTGAGTACATTTAATAGTAAAATTGCAATTGCTCAAAAAAAATTAATTAATGTGTCTAATGGTAAAAAGGCAGCTGAAGATTTAAAAGATTTTATAGATGGAATTGAAGAAGCAAAAAAATTAAAAGGTAAAGAAATTTCAGTAAAAAAATATAAGAAAAAAGGAAATATGTTTTTACAAGGAATGATTGCATATAAAACAAGTTCTTCTGTAGCAATGGTAAATGGGGAAGTAGATATGGATAAATATGAGCAAACATTGTTACTTTTAACAATAGATATTGCTCAAAGTGAAGCTAATAGTGATTTATCTGTATTGGATTATGAAGAAAGAAAAGTAGTTGGAACATTAAATGCAGAATTATTATCGCAAGAATATCATAAGAATACAAAAGAAGTAAATGAAAAACTAAGAATGATTGAAAATACCTTTTTAAATGGATATACAGATATGTATAATATGAAGTTAAATAAGACAAAATAAGTTGTCTTATTTTTTTATAAAAAAAAAGACCAGAGGTCTTTTAATCAGAATACCAGTAATTGATAAAATCATATTTATAAACACGATAAATTAAATCATCATTTAGTACATCAAATTTTGCAATTAATTTATGATTTTTATCATATTCAGTAAAAGTGGAAGTCATTCCAGAATCAACTACTGTATTGTTATCAATATTTTGAACACTACTTACAATTCCTGAATAGTCCACATCAAAATGGTCTACTAATTCAAATGTTCTATTATTTTCATCTACTAAATATTTATAATATTGTGATTTTACTTTATCTCCTTTTTCAGCTTTATTTTTTGTTCCTATTCCTGGATAGTTTTCAGTCCAATTATAATTAGGTTGAGTTAGAGACCATCCATAATTATTATTATAAAAATAAATATAGTATTGTCCATCTTCTAAACTATCATCTTTTTCTAAAGTAATAGAATGCTGTCCACTATGTAATGTAAAATCACCAATTTGAGTAAATAATTTGTCTTTATACTCTGTGTCTTTCCAAAAACTTTCAGAACCTAGCATATAATCGATTTGTGGTTCATTATAAATATTAGAAAGTTTAATAATTGTAGAAGTTTCTCGTGAACTTAATAAAACGCTGTCATTTTCTTCATCGTATTGAATTGCATTAATATGCATCCAATCTAATTGATCTTTTTTCTCTGGTAGAGTTGTTGTTTCCATATAAGATGAGAATAATGTTTTTAAGTCAATTGGAATTGTAACTTCTCCTGTTTCTAAATCTAATGATAGGACTAAATCTTCTACGGTATCAGCATCTTTTTCATCAGCTAAAATTAATAAAGAATTATCTTTTCCAAAAACATAGTCATGATGCATTTCATAATTACCTAAAGAATAAATTTTTTCAACTTGTCCTAATCGGTTCATAGCTGCAATTTTATTCATTCCTACACTCATATAAAGTAAGCCATCTTTAAATAACAATCTATCAGCACGATATCCTGTAAATGGAATTTCAGAACGAATTACACCTTGGTTATCATATAGACATAAAAAATAAGTTTTATTAGAATCATTACCTAATACCGCATATAATCCATTTGCTAATTTTTCTTTACTTTCAACATCTTCTTTATCTAATTGTACTTTCTTATTACTAAGCAAACTTCCAGCTTGTATATCTACTGTTTTTGTTTTAATAATGTCATCATTTTCATTTAATAGTTCTAAAGTAATTTGATTGACTTTATCAGGAATTAATCCTGTTAATAAATATTCATGTTCTGTTGTTAATTGATTATCACTATCATTATATAAAGTTTTTGTATAATCTTTAATATTACTGTTTTCTACATGAATTGTGTAACGCAATTTACTAAGTGTAGATGTTTTGAAATATAAATAAAGAGAATTGGTATTTGTCTGATAAGGATTTAATATCATTAAAGAATTTTGAAAAGAATAATTTCTAGTGTTTTTAATATCTTCAATTTCTTTATCTCTATCCTTTTGAAATTCTTCAGTATATACTGTTTTATAATTTTCAGTTTTGAAACGATATAAATACCCACCATTTACTTTTCGATATCCACTTCGTTCATTTTTTATTCCAATTCCTAAAACAATAATTAAAATTGTAATGGGAATTAGAAAATATAAATATTTCCATTTCTTTTTCATATGCTCCTCCTAAAACTATTATAATATAAAATGAGGGAGAAAAAAATGGACAAATTATGTGAAATTATGTTTTATTTAGAAAATTCTTGTACTAAATAATGTAACAGTTCATCTTTTACTGTTTGATTACTTTTTTTCCAAACGATTTCAAAAAATACTCCTAATCCAGGTAATGTAATTTCATCGTTCTCCATAATAGATGATTCAATAGAATCACGAAGTTCTTGTTCATTTGTATTTGTAAAGTTATTATGAATACTTTTTCTAATATCAATATTCATTTATATCAGTCCTTTCATATATAACATGATATAAAAAAATAAAAATTATACATTTCAAAAAAAATATATAAAAAAATATAAAAATATGGTATACTTAAAGCAAGATAAGGAGGTTATTATGAGTACTGGACTAATTATTTTTATTGTGATAGTAGTTCTTGTAATTATTTTGATTGCATTTGTTGCAGGAACATATAATTCATTAGTGTCATTAAAAAATCGTGTGGCTGATCAATGGTCACAAGTTGATGTAGTTCTAAAAAGAAGAGCAGATTTGATTCCAAATTTAGTAGAAACTGTAAAAGGGTATGCAACACATGAAAGTGAAACATTAGAAGCAGTTATTGCTGCACGTAATCAAGCTGTATCTGCTACAGATACACATTCTGAAATAGAAGCAAATAATGTGTTGACACAAGCATTGGGACGTTTATTTGCTGTAGCAGAAGCTTATCCAGATTTAAAAGCAAATACAAACTTTATGGAATTACAAAAAACTTTAAGTGAAACAGAAGACAAAATCACTTATGCAAGACAATTTTATAATGATACCGTTATGACATTCAATAATAAAGTAGAAATGTTTCCATCTAATATCATTGCTTCAATGTTCCATTTCAAGCAAGCTGAATTCTTTGAAGCAAGTGATAAAGATAAAGAAGTACCAACAGTGAAATTTTAGACTTACAGAATGTAAGTCTTTTTTAAAAGTAGGAGTGTAAATATGAAAAGAATAAGAACATGGTTATATTTAGGAATATTAATATGTAGTTTTTTCTTGTTACAAACTCAAGTTAAAGCAAGTTCTACACCTGTTATTAATGACTTTTATACAGATTTGACAGTTTTAAATAATGGAGATTTAAAAGTCAAAGAATTAATTGTTTTAAATGGCAATTATAATGGCTTTGAGAGAGTTATCCAATATAAAAACGAATATGCACCAATTTTTAATAGAACTCAAAGTTCATTGGAAGGTAGTAGTATTTATAATGGCGATGGAATAGAATTATCTAAAATAGAAGAAATACAAATTTCAAATCAATATGATTTTTCTTTAATCGAACATTCTGGAAAAAGTTTTCAACAAGTTTCTAGTGCAAACAATGGTGATAAGAGAAAATATATAAAAATGAGTAAAAATAATGGTGAAACATATCGTATGTATAATAAAAATCAGAGTGGTTCATTAGGTTTTTATTTAGAATATACAGTAAAAAATGTTGCGATTCGTCATATGGATGTAGCTGAGGTAGGATGGAATTTGATGGGAAATGAACTTTCTAATCGAATTTTAAATTATGAAGCACATATTCATATTCCTAATAATCAAACAGAATTAAGAGCATGGGCACATGGTCCATTAAATGGAAATATAGAATTAATTGGAAAAGATGAATTAAAAATTACTGTTTCTAATATTTTTCCAAATACTGCATTTGATACAAGATTTGTATTTGATTTAAATGTAGTACCAGGTAGTATGAAAACTTCAAACATGAATGCTTTATCAATGATATTAAATATTGAGGAACAAAAAGCATTAGAAGCAAATCAACAAAGAGAAAAAATGGTTCAATTTCAAATTGAAACAGTGAAAGAGAAATTAGAAATAGTAGAACAATCCTTAAAAGAAAGTGATTTAAAAAATGCAAAATATGAATTAGATGTATTAGCAAGCTATACCAAAGAAGGAGAATATCAAGCATTAGAAAAACAATATGAAAAAATAGAACAACTTGTTCAAGAACGAATGAAGAGACTTAATTTATTATTTGGTTTTCTAGCAACAGTTTATACAATTGGTATGATTGTATTAATCTATCGTATTTATCAGAAATATGATAAAGAGTTAAAAGTTCCACATATTGAATATTTCCGTGATATTCCTAATACTTATGGACCTGCTTGTGTTGATTATTTATTTAAAAGAAAAATTGATAATCACTCTTTATCTGCAACTTTATTAAACTTAATTTCTGATAAAGTAATTAGTTATGAAAAAATAGATAAAGATAACTATAAATTAACATATCATGATAATCAAAGAACTCTTTTAGAAGAGGAAGAGAGAGTGATCTTATGGTTATTTGATGAAAAAGTAGATGGAAAAGAAACAACATTAAAAGAATTTCAAAAGAAAGCAAAATCTTATTCTACATTTTTAAATGATTATGAAAGTTTCAAAAGAGCTTCTTTAAAACATGCGTGGAGTTTAAATTTTTATGAATCACAAAATATAAAAACACTTCCATTATTATGTTCTGTATTAGGAATTGGGATGGGTATGTTTGCAATGTATATGGAAGTTCCTATTTTTGTCTTTATTTTCTTTCCAATTGCTATTGGTAGCCTGATTTATTTCGCATCTATTACTAAAAAAACAAAATTTGGTAGAGAAGAATACGAAAAGTGGAACGCTTTAAAACGTTTCTTAAAAGATTTTGGAAAATTTGACACAAAAGATTTACCTGATATGATTTTATGGGAAAAATTTTTGGTTTATGCCTATGTATTTGGATGTGCAGATGAGCTAGAAAAAACGATGAAAATTAAAGTGAATGAAATGGGAGAAACTCCAATGACTGGCTATTATTATGATCCTACATTTACAGATATGTTAGTATTTAGTCATGTAATGAATCATACAGTGAGTCATTCATTTACCTCTGCATACAGTGCTAGAACTGCAGCTAGTTCTAATTATTCTTCTGGAGGAGGATTTGGTGGTGGATTCTCTTCTGGCGGAGGTAGCTTTGGAGGCGGTGGAGGAGGAGGTAGTTTTTAAACTCTTCCACATAAAAACGCAATTATTTAAATTGCGTTTTTTTTACAT
Organism: uncultured Mycoplasmatota bacterium; assembly: GCA_945872435.1. Classification (GTDB taxonomy): domain Bacteria; phylum Bacillota_I; class Bacilli_A; order RF39; family UBA660; genus UMGS2016. The sequence continues at coordinate 10,554 of CAMBYP010000017.1, read as the reverse complement.
CATTTGATAATTGGGAGAATTTGTAAATTTATCATTTTGTAACATTTGTTCTAAACGATTTACACGACGTTCTAAAGAATCTACTTGATTTTGTAATTGATTGATTGTATTATCATTGGAATTAAATTGTTGCATACCCATCATAGGATAATTATTAATAGGTCCTGGCATTGGTGCAGGATATGGCATTGGTGGCATTCCTCCTTGCATAGGCATCATTCCATTCATTTGATAATTAGGATACATATTTCCTCCACAATTACGATCTTTTTTCATAATCCACTTCCTTTTCATTCTAATTCATTATATGTAGAAATAGTTAATTTGTACCAAAAAAACTTATTTTTCTACTTTTTTTACTACATACATCATGGTATAATATGACTGGTGGTAAGATGAGATTAAAAAAAGTACCTGGAGCTTTAGAAAGAATAGAAGCTTCAGATTATGTAATAAAAGATAGAAAAGAATATTTTGGAAAATATGAAACTTTATTTGAAAAAAAACAACCAATTCATATTGAAATTGGAATGGGAAAAGGAAAGTTTATTACAGAAATGGCCCAATTACATCCCAAAATTAATTATATTGGAATTGAAAAATTTGATAGTGTTTTAATTCGTGCTTTAGAAAAACAAGAGGAAATGGAACTTTCAAATTTAAAATTAATGCGTTTAGATGCAGAAATGATAGATGAAGTATTTAACCATGAGATAGATAGAATTTATTTAAATTTTTCAGATCCATGGCCTAAGAAAAGACATGCAAAAAGAAGATTAACGAGTAAAGAATTTTTAAAAGCATATGATTCTATTTTTAAAACAACAAAAGAGATTATCATGAAAACAGATAATCGTAAGTTATTTGAATATTCTATTATGTCTTTTACAAATTACGGATATCAAATTGAAGAAATTTCTTTAAATTTATATGATGACGATATCAAGGAAAATGTTGCAACAGAATATGAAACAAAATTTCACAATTTAGGTTATCCTATTTATCGTATCGTAGTAAAAAAAGATTAGACAAAAATTTGACATGTAAAATAGTGTTAAAATTAGGCGAATTGTAAAAAGTTTGTTATAATGAGCTAAAGAGTGGTGAGGTATCTTGAAAAAAAAGGGCTTAGTGATAATGCTCTTAAGTATCATTTTATTTACTGGTTGCACTGTTGTTAGAATTGATACAACAAATATAGATAATATTATTAGCATTGTACTTTCTAAAAAAAACACATTGTATAATCGTGTAGGTAAAGGATATAAATATTATGTTCCAAGAGGTGTAACTTATATCGATACAACAGAGTTAAATGATAAGTTATATTCTAATGGAAATTATTATTATTTATATATTGATGCGGTTAGTTATTATCACAAGGTAAAAGTAAACTATAAAGAAAATAAAGATGCATACTATTCTAAAAAAATAGATGTAAGTGGTAAAGAAGGGTACCTAGAAATTCAAAAACAAAAAAATGATAAATATGTGATTGAATTCGTATATAATTATGCAAAAATAGAAGCAATGGTTGATAAAGAGGATATTAATGAAGTTGTTTTAAATGCTAGTTATATTTTATCCACTGTTAAGTTTAACAATAAAGTAATTAAACTGATGTTAAATGAAACTTATTTTACGAATAAAGAAGAGAAATATGATATTTTTGCTGATAAGGATAATAATGTGTCAAATTCTCATGTCGTAGAATATGAAGAAGATAATAAGGGGAATGATTGATAAATAAGAGGTGAAAATATGGGTTTATTAGACAAAGTAAAAAATTTATTTACAGAAGAGGAAGAAGTATACGAAGAACCAATTAAAAAAGAAGTTATCAAAGTTGAAATACCTGCTCCAGAAGTAACCAAAGAAGAAGTAGAAATCAAAAAGGAAGTAGTAAAACCAGAAGTAGTAAAAGAAAATATTGAGGTAAAAAAAGAAGAACCAAAAAAACCAGCTCCAGTTTTTTTCGATGACAAAGATTTCGAAAGTATTGAAAGAAGAACACCAAAACCAGAGCCAAAACCAAAACCTGAAAAGAAAAAAGAAGAGGAGCCAAAACGTGTTGCTTATCAAATGAGTAAACAACGTCTACATGAGGAGAAAAAGAACTTTAAACCATCTCCAATTATATCTCCAGTATATGGGGTACTAGATAAAAATTATCACAAAGATGATATTATACCAAAAAGAGAAATTAGAACAGATCGTGTTGGTGGAGAACTTACAATTGATGATGTTCGAAATAAGGCATATGGTGCTTTAGAAGAAGATATGAATTCTAATTTATTTGAAACACCAGCAATTTCTGAAGAAAAAACTGTAGTGAATGGTTTAGAAGATGATATTTTTAAAGACTTAGAATTAGATATGGGAAAAGAAGAAGTAACTATGGATTCTCATATGGAAGTAGAAGATGATGCCTCATTTCAATTAGATGAGACAAAAGAAGAAAATTTGGTAGAAGAAGCAATGAATGTAGAAGAAGATACTTCAAAACAAACTAAAAAAAGAAGAACAAAAAAAGATACAATAGAAGAAAATGATTTAGAAGATAGCGATTTATTTAATTTAATTGATTCAATGTATGAAAAGAGGGATGACGAGTAATGAGTGAAGCAAATATCTTTTTTTCAATTATGATTTATTTTTTAGCATCGATTTTATTAATCGTTATGATTGCATTATGTGTGAAATTAATACATACACTTACTAAAGTAGATAAAGTAATTGATGACATTACTGTAAAATCATCCAAATTAGATAATCTCTTCAACGTCATTGATACCACTGCAGATGCAGTAAATTCAGTTAGTAATTCGATTGTTGGTTGGGTAACTACAACTATTAATCGATTATTAAATAAATAGAAAGAGGGATAATTATGAGTAAAAAAAGTAGTGGATTCGGTAAGTTTGCATTAGGTGCTATAGTAGGAGCATCACTTGGTGTATTATTTGCACCAAAAAAAGGAAGCGAAACGAGAAAAGATTTAAAATGTTTAATTGATGACATGCTTGCAAAATTAAATGATATTGACATGGACGAAGTCCGTGAATCATTTGAAGTAAAATTATATCAATTGAAAGAAGATATTGACGACTTAGATAAAGAAAAAGTTATGAAAGTAGCACAAAAGAAAGCAAAACAAGTTCAAGATGCAGCAAATGAACTTGTTAGTTATGCCATTGAAAAAGGTACACCAATTTTAGAAAAAAGTGCGACTGCAATTCGTGAAAAAGCAATTCAAACAACAAAAGAAGTATTAAAAAAATTAGAAACAGAAGAAAAATAATTTTGAACTAGTCAACAAAAAGTAGACAGTTAAATAGAATTTATTTGAACCCTAGTTGAGTTCTATACTCAACTGGGGTTTTATATTGTAATGCATAGCTCGGCCTATAATTATTATGATCATATATAATAGCATTTATATAATCGTCTACAGTATCATAATCATCTTGATTGAAATCTAAATACATTTCTTTCTTTAACCATCCATTTTTTGATTCAATAATCGGATTATCTGTAGGTGTTGCTATTCTCGACATAGACCTAATTATGGTATAATCTTTATGTACTTGAGAAAGTGCTATAGATGAGTATATGATTCCTTGATCGCTGTGCATAATCGTATCTTGGGATTCATATCCTCTTTTTATTTTGCTTTCTAACATACTTTCCAAAGCTAATTTATGGTTTATTGGATTACTACAATGTAAAAAAGGCTTTACGTTTGAACCAATAATCTCATCATTAAATACATCTACATAATATGTCCAATCATATCTTTGCCTTTTAAACCATATCATTGTTGTATCAGTTACAACTTTTTCTAATGGTTTATTAGTATTCCAATTACCATTTATTAAATTTGGATATTTAATTGATTCTTCTCCTGGTTTTTTATATACAGAATAATGTTTTGCTTTACTTCTTATTTTCAACAATTTACATACTTTATGCACTAAATTATCTGATACAATCCATCCTGTTTCACGTCTAATAATTGCATTTATTCTTCTATATCCATAGCTTTTCTTTTTATTATGTATTTTTATTATTAATTCTCCTAAATCTTTTCTATTTAATTCATAATTGTTTAAAATATTTTTTGTTTTTATCCATTTGTAATAACCGCTTCTTGATACTTTCATAACAGCACAAAGTGATTTTATTGAATACTCATTACTTAAGTTTTCTATTATTTCAAATTCCTTTTGTTTTATTTCTTGAATACTACAATTGAACCATCTCCTTTCACAAGGTATCCTTTTTTTAGTCTTTCATTCTCGATTTTTAACTTCATTATTTCTAATTCAAGTTTTTCAGTTTCATTTAATTCTTTTCTTGAAGAATATTTTGCCAATGGATTTCCAGGTTTTTTCTTTGGTTTTAGACCATCAATACCATATTCATTATATTTTTTTACCCATATGCTTAACATTCCATTATTTATTCCTGTCTCTTTTGTTACTTGTGATGAGCTTTTTTCGAATTCTATTATTGGTTTAATTATTTTATATTTTTCTTCAGCTGACCAATATTTATTTGTTCCACCTTTAGGTCTTCCCATATTATCATCTCCTTATATAAATTATTATAGCAATTAAAAAAGTAGATCACATTCTATTTTTGTGTCTACTTTTATTTTATCAGTTCAAAAATAATTTTCTTCTTTTTTTTATTTTAAAATTCGTTTATAATAAATATAGGTGGTAATATGAAAGATATGTATTCAGAATACAGTTTAAAAATATATGCGGATACTGGTAAATTAGAACCAAGAAATCATGACATTTTTATTATAACAAATCGTTTTCATAGTACGACTTGTTACGAATTAAAACAAAAAAATAAGAATAAAGTACATTTGACATTAAAAGATATTGATACAATTACTTCTGCTTTTTATAACAAATTTCAATTGTTAGATTATTTTTTTATAGTTCATAATATTTATAATATTCCAACAGTACGTATTTATAAAAAAAGAAAAAATTATCAACTAGATGGAAAAAAAGAAATAGAGTTGGATCCTCTATACTGTAGTCAAGAATTGTCATTATTATTAGATGCAACGAAAGAAGATGGACTACTGTTAAATAAAAGAAAAAAAAGTTACCGAATGTTAAAAGCAAAATATTATGATATTTTATTTCAAGAAAAAAATTTATTATATATCAAATACATTTTAGAAAATAAAAAGGAGTGTGCAATTTCAGACCAATTTTTACAAATATATGAAGAATATCAAAAAGTTAAAGAACAAAAGTATCCAAAGAAACAACAAGAAATAAAGAAGAAATTAGAAAAATTTGAAAAAGAGCAATTAAACCATTATTCTAAAATGAGAGGTTTTATTATTGCCTATCAGAATTACAAAAAGGACATGGAATTACAACAAGTTGTAACTACTAAAGAAGATAAAAAAGATTCTGTAGTAATACCATCTTGGGAAGAACAATTATTAAATGGCAAAGTTGACTTAGTCGGAATATCAAGCCCTATGCGTAATGAATTAATCAATTATGTAAATGAGTTACAAAATTTAAAAGAGAAAGTAGATGCATTAAAATATAAAAGTAATTCTTCAATCATTCTCAGAGAAATAGAAAAAACAGAACAAACAATCCAAAAGAAAATGGAACAATTAAAAATGATTTATGAACAAATGCAAATGGATGCATGTGTTGTAGATGACGATATTGAAGGATTTGATGAGGAAATGGAGAAAGGAACTATCTTATTTTCAGGTAGTCATAGGTAAATAATATGGAAGAAAAAAAAATAAATCATATCATTGAACAATTTGATGATTCCTTTTTACATCATGTATCGTGGATGAGTGAAAAAAAACAACAGGAATTAAATCGATTATTAGAACATTTAAAAGAGTTAAAAAATAAAAAATCAATATTAAAATTAGAACGAAATAAATTACAAGGAGAAATTGAAAATATTTCTGATTTATATGAACAAGAATTAAAAAAAGTACTTACCTTATTAGCTTCTAATATAGATGCTATGGAAAATATAGATATGAATCATTTTCAAAGTGAAGTAATTTCTAACAATAGTGATAATTTTGCTTTGGATATTGATCGCGGAGATCCCATTTTTTTAGATGAAGAAAAATAATATGGAAGAGGCTTTTGCTTCTTTTATTAACTATATTGAATCAGAAAAACAATATTCAAAATATACTGTTGCAAATTATCAAGAAGATTTAAAAGAATTTCAAAAATTTCTTATACGAGAACATATTACTTCATTAAAAGAAATTGAGTATACGACAATTCGTAATTATTTTATGTATTTATATGAAAAAAAATATGCCAAAAAAACGATTTCTAGATATATTAGTACTTTGAGAAGTTGTTTTAAATATTTTACTGAAGAAGAAATGATTTCTGATAATCCAACCCTTTTAATTTCCAATCCCAAATTAGATAAAAAACTTCCACATTATTTAAATGAATTAGAAATAGAACAATTATTAGATAGTGAAAAAGATAGTACCCCTTTATCAATTCGTAATGAAACAATTATGGAATTTTTATATTCAACTGGTGTACGTGTTAGTGAATTAATTTCAGTTCGTGTATCAGATGTGCAACGACAAGAAAAAAAGCTAGTTGTGTTAGGAAAAGGAAATAAAGAACGAGTTGTTTTATATGGAAAGCGTTTAGAAGAATTAATAGAATGGTATTTAAAAGATTCAAGACCTAAATTATTGCAAAATAAAGAGTGTCCATATTTATTTTTAAATAAAAATGGACAACAATTAACAACAGGTGGCGTTCGTGATATTTTAAAAAGAGAAGTGAAAAAAAGTGGATTAAATCAAAATATTACACCCCATACCTTAAGACATACTTATGCAACACATTTATTAAATGGTGGGGCTGATTTAAAAAGTGTTCAAGAATTATTAGGACATGAAAATTTATCAACAACCCAAATTTATACTCATGTTTCTAATGAGAGATTACGAAATGTATATTTAAAAGCGCATCCACGCTCTAAAGAAAGGTGAAATAAATGAGCAAATTATATTTTCGATATGGTGCTATGAATTGTGGTAAAACTACTGCACTTTTACAAGTGGCTCATAATTATGAAGAAAGAGGTCAACATGTTATTGTAATAAAACCTAAAGTGGATAAGAAGGGGAAAAATTATATTGTATCTAGATTGGGTGCAAAAAGAAAAGTGGATATTTTACTAGATGTTGTGGATCATCCAATTACTCATATCAAAGAATTTTTAACGAATCATATCAATTGTATTTTAGTAGATGAAGCTCAATTTTTAAAAAAATTTCAAGTAGATGAACTTTATATGATTGCTCGTCTATTTGATATTCCAGTTATTTGTTATGGGTTAAGAACTAGTTCGGAAGTAGAATTATTTGAAGGCAGTGAGAGATTACTTGCAATTGCTGACAAATTAGAAGAACTAATCACAATTTGTCGTTGTGGAAGAAGAGCTACGTTTAATGTTCGTTTTAATAAACAGGGAAAAATTGTATTTGGTAATCAAAATGAAATTGCAATTGATGGAATTGATGCGAGTTATGAATCATATTGTGGAACATGTTATTTAGAAAAAGTAAGAGGATATTCTAAAGAAGATATTTTAAAACAAATAGAACAGGAAAAGAAATAGTTATTTGTGATTTAAAAATAAAGTGTGATATACTTTATTTTTTTATTTTTTATTTTCCAAAAATTGGAGATATTTTTAAAAAAAGTATGTTATAATTTAATTGTATATCAATAAAGGAGGCAAAAGTGATATGACAAAATTTGTATATTCCTTTCAAGAAGGAAATAAAGATATGCGTGAATTATTAGGTGGTAAAGGTGCTAACCTTGCTGAAATGACAAATATTGGGCTACCTGTACCTCGTGGTTTTACGGTTACAACAGAAGCTTGTAATCAATATTATAAGGATGGAGAAACAATTAGTTCTAATGTAGAAGAAGAAATTTTTTCTAAATTAGAAGAATTGGAATCTATTACAGGTAAAAAATTAGGTGATATTAATAATCCTTTACTTGTATCTGTTCGTAGTGGATCACGTGCTAGTATGCCTGGAATGATGGATACAGTACTTAATTTAGGATTGAATGATGAAGTGGCAAAAGGATTTGCAGAAACAACCGGAAATCCTAGATTTATTTATGATTCATATCGTCGTTTTATTATGATGTTTGCAGATGTTGTAAAAGGTTATCCAAAAAATTCTTTTGATAAAATCTTAGATGATATGAAAAAAGAAAAGGGAGTTAGCCAAGATACTGAATTGACAGCAGAAGATATGATGGAATTAACTGAAAAATTTAAAACAATTTATAAAGAATTGTCTGGTGTTGATTTTCCTCAAAATCCAAAGGAACAATTATTAGAAGCTGTAAAGGCAGTATTCCGTTCTTGGAATAATGAAAGAGCTATTATTTATCGTCGTATGAATGATATTCCAAGTAGTTGGGGAACTGCTGTAAATGTTCAAGAAATGGTTTATGGAAACCGTGGTGAAACTTCTGGAACAGGAGTAGCATTTACTCGTAATCCTGCAACTGGAGAAAAGAAATTATTTGGTGAGTATTTAATTAATGCACAAGGTGAAGACGTTGTAGCAGGAATTCGTACTCCTCAACCAATTGGAACATTAAAGGAAGTAATGCCAGAAGTATATGAAGAATTTGATCGTATTGCTCATATTCTAGAAAATCATTATAAAGATATGCAAGACATGGAATTTACAATTGAAAATGGTAAATTATTTATGTTACAAACACGTAATGGAAAGAGAACTGCACAAGCCGCTTTAAAAATTGCAGTTGATTTAGTTGATGAAGGAATGTTAACAAAAGAAGAAGCAATTTTAAAAGTAGAACCAAAACAATTAGATCAATTATTACATCCAACTTTTGATACAGAATCATTAAAAGAAGGAAAAGTAATTGCTCATGGACTTGCTGCATCACCTGGAGCTGCATGTGGAAAAATTTATTTTAATGCAGAAGATGTAACTGCACATAAAAATGCAGGGGAAAACTGTGTATTAGTTCGTCTTGAAACTTCACCAGAAGATATTCAAGGAATGAATGATGCTGAAGGAGTACTTACAATTCGTGGAGGAATGACTTCTCATGCTGCAGTTGTTGCTCGTGGAATGGGTAGATGTTGTGTTTGTGGTTGTGGCGAACTTACAATTGATGAGGTTGCAAAAACTTTAACTACAAAAGAAGGTACGGTATATCATGAAGGAGATTATATCTCATTAGATGGTTCAACTGGTACTGTATATGGTGGAGAGATTAAAACAAAAGCTCCAGAAATTAGTGGTGACTTTGAAACTTTCATGAATTGGGCAGATAGTATTCGTACATTAGGCGTTCGTGCAAATGCTGATACTCCAAAAGATGCAAAACAAGCACTTATGTTTGGAGCAGAAGGAATTGGTCTTGTTAGAACAGAACACATGTTTTTTGAAGAGTCTAGAATTTTTGCAGTAAGACAAATGATTACTGCTGAAACAAAAGAACAAAGAGAAATTGCTCTTTCTAAAATCTTACCAATGCAACAAGATGACTTTGAAAAAATCTTCGAAGCAATGGAAGGAAGATCTGTTACAATTCGTTATTTGGATCCACCACTTCATGAATTTTTGCCTCATACTGATGAAGAAATTAAACCACTTGCAGAAAGTTTAGGTATGACTTTCGAAGCTTTAAAAACAAGAATTGATTCTTTAAAAGAATTTAATCCAATGATGGGTCATAGAGGTTGTCGTTTAGCGATTACTTATCCAGAAATTGCAGAAATGCAAACAAGAGCAGTAATTCAAGCTGCTATTCAAGTAAATAAAAAAGGAATGAATGTTGTTCCTGAAATTATGATTCCACTTGTTGGTGATGAAAATGAATTAAAATATGTAAAAAATATTGTTACAAAAGTAGCAGATGAAATCATTGCTAAAGAAAATGTAGAACTTCCATATCATGTAGGAACTATGATTGAAATTCCAAGAGCAGCACTTACAGCTGACAAAATTGCTAAAGAAGCTGAATTCTTTAGTTTTGGGACAAATGATTTAACACAAATGACATTTGGATTCTCACGTGATGATGCTGGAAAATTCTTAAATGATTATTATGATAAAGGAATTTTTGAAAATGATCCATTTGCAAAATTAGACCAAACAGGAGTTGGACAACTAATTCAAATGGCAGCAGAAAAAGGAAGAAGTACACGTCCAAATATTAAACTTGGAATTTGTGGTGAACATGGAGGAGAACCATCAAGTGTTGAATTCTGTCATCGCGTAGGATTAAACTATGTATCTTGTAGTCCATTCCGTGTACCACTAGCAAGATTAGCTGCTGCACAAGCTGCAATCAAAGCAAAAAATAACTAATAATTCCTTAAAATAGCGTTATTTATTGAAATAATTCATTATTTCCATTAGATAACATAAAGGCAAAAATTAATATTTTAAGAAAAATAAAGACTAAGATGACAAATATTGTCGCAAAT
>CAMBYP010000016.1 GCA_945872435.1 uncultured Mycoplasmatota bacterium | reverse complement strand
CAATGATTCTCTTTTTTTTAACGAAATAAAAAAAATAACATATACTATCATAGAAAGAAGGTATGTGTTTTGAAATTTACAGATAGTTTTTTTGATAAAGTAGAAAAGAAAACCAATGTGAAAAAAGATACTATTTTAGATTTAGCAAAAAAATTACAACAAAATGATTTAAAAAATGAAGGTACACTACGTGAAGTGATTCAAGAACTTGGGAAAATGACAGGGAAAGAAGTGTCAAAAGAAAAAGAAGATAAAATTATTAATGCGGTGGTAAATGACCATGTTCCGAAAGATATGAATCAATTTTTTTAATGTGTAAAATAAAAATTTTTTCTTGCTCTCACTGTCTAGTAATGATAAAATGAGTAAAGATAGGAGAGTGATTTTGTGGAAGATATTATATTATTGCAAGAACAATATAATAAACTTAGAGAACATATTTTAAAAACTGCAATTGGATTATTAAAATCATTTTCCACTTTAGAATTAGAAGAAGTTTCAAAGAAAATAGAACAAAAATCTCCTATAACTTTTACATTAGAAGAAAAAAACTTTATAAAAAATACTTTAATTACTCATTTTAATGATTGGTGTGTTGCTAGAAAAGAAGCAGAAGCAGAAGAAGAAATAGAAAAATTAGATTGTAATAAAAAAGTTCCTAAAGGTTTAACTGATACAGGAAAACAAAAAATTGTTTTAATGATTCAAAAAAATTTAAAACAACTACAAGCTTGTATTTATGAATTTTATATTCCTTCTCATACATCTGCATATAATGATTTTATTTCTCGCAGTACTGAAGATATTATGTCATATTTTGTAGAGTATGATAAAATGGATTTTTTTCAGTTAAATCAGTTTAAAAAGGATATTATTGAATTATTAGAAGCGTATTTGTCTAATTTTGATGATTCATATCATCAAATATATCGCCAATATTTCTTTAAATTAGAAATGGAATTACAAGCATTTTTAAATTCCAAAAATAAGAAAACAAAAAGTGAAATGAAAAAAACAAAAAAAATATTATATTCATAAAAAGTCAAGTTATAAAATACTGGCTTTTTCTTTGCAAACATACAAATTTATGATATGATAATATTGGTGATAGTAGATGAAGGCTATAAAGTATATTTTATTCATTTGTTATATATTATTGGTTTTGGTAACTACTTTTTTCTTATTTACTTTTAATCAATTTTCAAATAGTCAGATACAAAATGTAACGATTATTGGTTTATCATATGATGTAGGTGATTTTTCAAAAGGTGATTTATTATTAGCTACTAAAAAAATTGATAAAGTGAAAAAGAATAACGATATCATTTATTATGATACAGAAAATGGAAAAAATAAAATTGCTCATATTCAAGTTGAAAAAGTTATGAAAACAAATGATAAGGAATATACTTATGTGATTAAAGATGGTTTGTTTTTATCTAGTGAGTATTTAATTGGACAAGTTGATGAAATTGTGGCAATTCCTTTTTTAGGATATTTATATTATTTATTAACAAGCAAGATTGGATATTTTGTATTTGTTATGATTCCTATTATGATTGCTTTTATAATCTTTATAAAAAAATATAAGGGTGTATTACATGGTGAAAAAAATAAGAATTAAAAGATTCAATTCATTTCAGCACAAAATTTTATTGCTTGTTAGTATTATTTTTATGTTAACAATTGGTTTTACACTAGGAAGATATGTTTATCATAAAGTTTTAGATTTTTACTTTAGAACACAAAATTTTTATTTTGAAAGTGATAAATTGACTGCTTCAGGAGCTAGTTATTCCTTGGATTATTGGAATGGTGTTGACCCATATCAAATTGTTGTAAATTTAAATAGTTTTAAAAACAATGAATTAAAAAGTGACCATGATATTGAATATCAAGTAAAGTTGAATTGTTCTGATACAATTATTTGTAATAGCACAAAAAATAAAGGAACTATTTATCAAGGAACGAATACTGATTCTTTTGTTGTTACAATAACACCAAGCCAAGCCTTTAAAGATGGAGATAGTGTGGTTGCTTATATAGAAGCAGAATCAACAAGTCCATATCATAAGAAATTATCAGCTCAATTTAAATTGGTTGTAGGAACATATGGACTTAGTCATGAAATTAGTGATCATGAAAATGATGTTTATTTAGAAGTTAAAGTAACAAATACATTACTTACATATACAGTAAAAGAAGCTTTTGGAACTTATCAAGTAGGGGAGCAAATTTCTATTTCCCAATATAATGAATTAAGTGATGAAGAAAAAAAGAAATGTGTTTCAGCAAGTATTACATTAAAGTTTAATCCTAACGAGGTATATGTAGATAATAATAGTACAACGTATTTAAATTCTTATCAAATAAAAACAGAAAAAATAAATAATTATGATTATATTAATGAATTTACTTTTGATATGGATGCATCAAGTAGTAGCGTTGTCAAATTTTATAAAAAAGATGTTACAAAAGATTATAGTAGTGATGGTAGTACAAATGGTATTGTAAAAGTTTATTATGAATATTAGGAGTTGGTTTAAATGAGTTGTAATATAACAAATGAATATGTTTCTTTTTCCCAAAAAGTTATTAAGAAATATTTAAAAACCATTTTAGGACATTATTTTGATCAAGATATTTATGATGATTTAATAAATGCATATTTAAATACACGTTATTATCATATGTATCCAGATGTAGATCATCGTTTTGAAGCAAACATTGTTTATTATTTAAAAAAATCATTAGAAAATGTAAAAGATGATAAAAAATATCGTAAAAAAGCAAAATATATGTTTTCATTATTTAAATATATTCTATATTTTGATCATGTGTTGGAATGTGATTCTGTTCGTTCTTTAATTACTGAAATTTCTAAATTTAGAGAAGAAGAATTAGGAATTCATGACGAACAATTTGAAACAAATTTTTATAATCAATTAAAAGACGATTTAATTGCAAAACAAGAGTTTATAGAGAAATTTCAAGATAAGAATTTTACTATGAATTATATTAAAATTAACAATGAACAAGTATTTGATTGTAAATTGGAACATCATTTAAAATTTTCTAAATTATATAGTGATTATGCGATTACAAAAGTATTTAACAATAAAGATGTACAAGAACAAAAATTATTTGTTATTTATTCTCTGGTTGGGGTAAAAGTACTACAAGATATTTTGAAGGGTATATTTAAAAAATATTATTTAATTGACTATACATTAGAATTAAAAGAAAAACCAAAAAAGAAAAAAAGACTTTTAAATATTATTGATAATGATATGACAAAAGAAAAAATAGCATTTAAAATAAAATATAAAGATTATTTAGAAAATAAAGAAGAAGTGTATGAACTCACACGAAGTGGGTTTCAAATTGCTCTTTATTTGGATGAAACTTTTCAATTGAATGAAGAAAGTACAGTATTATTAAAAGTATTTACATATGTAGTAACTAATAATCATGAGCTATATAATATTTTAAAAAAGCAATTTCAGGTATTATATATACCTAGTTAGAAGGTGGATGAATGGATACAGTTTTTCGATTTTTATATGAATTTTTAAGTCAATTTTTTGGGAGTATATTTACTATTTGTATTTCCATTGTTCAAGGGTTGAAACAGATGTTTGATTATAAAGCCTATTTAAGAATTTTAGACTTTTATAAAGATGATTTTAAAGGACCAGAATGGTTATTTGTAGGATTGGTTATTATTTGTTTACTAATTATTATTCTTGGAATTGTTTTTTTAATTTTCTTTTTCATTCGCAAGTATATTCGTTTTCGTAAAACATTGGTAGAACAAGAAGAATTGTTAAACGAAGTGGCAAAGTTAAATGATGAGGTTTCAAGCTTAGTAAAAGAAAAAGAAGATATTTTAGCAATGAAAGTTTCTCACTTGGGATTAAAACCAAATGAAGCAGATACAGAAGAAATAGAAAATAAATCAGAAGAAAATGTAAATGCTGATGGAATTCGTTTTGCTAAATTAAATGAAGTTGATTTAGCGTATGCGAATTATACAATAAAAAATTATAATAATAACTTTTCTTTAGAAGAATTGGTAGAATTGTTCCGTAATTTTGCAGCAAGTCAATTACGATTGTATTATAAAACTGAAATGATTCGTATTTTTATATCAGCATTAGCTTCTACAAAATTAATTATTTTACAAGGTATTTCTGGAACTGGTAAAACATCTTTAGCATATGCATGGGGAAAGTTTTTAAAACATGACTCTTGTATTGCTTCTGTACAACCTTCTTGGCGTGATCGTACAGAGTTATTTGGGTATTTTAATGAATTTACAAAAAAGTTTAATGAGACAGAAGTGTTAAAAGCAATTTATGAAGCAGGTTACACAGATGATGTATATACTGTTATTTTAGACGAAATGAATATTGCCAGAGTGGAATATTATTTTGCAGAAATGTTATCTATTTTGGAAATGCCAAACAAAGATGAATGGGTAGTAGAGTTAGTATCTAGTAGCTGGCCAAATGATCCTATCAAATTGATAGATGGAAAATTAAAAATTAGTCCTAATACTTGGTATATTGGTACAATCAATAACGATGATTCTACATTTATGGTAACTGATAAAGTATATGACCGTGCTATGCCAATTGATATCAATGATAAAGGTGAAGCATTTGAACCAATTGATACACCAGCACAAGATATTAATTATTCTTATTTGGATCGTTTATTTAGTGATGCGATGCAACAAAATCAAATGAGTGAAGAAATTTTACAAAAAATAGAAGAAATGGATAATTATGTTATCAAACATTTCCGTATTGCGTTTGGTAACCGTATTGTGGCTCATATGAAAAAATTTGTGCCTGTATATGTTGCTTGTGGAGGAGAAGAAGTAAGTGGGGTTGACTACTTTATTGCAAGAAAAATTTTACGTAAATTTGAACAATTAAATGTATCGTATATTCGTGATGAAATCGATGGCTTTGTTGAATTCTTAGATCAAACATTTGGTCAAGGCAAGATGAAAGAATGTGAAGAATATTTATTAAGACTTAAAAAATTGACATAGTAGGTGATAATGATGGAAGATATTGTACAATTATATAATCGTACCCAATCTGATACAAAAACAAACTTCAAAAATACATTAGTATCTAGTTTGAATGTAAAAGAAAAATTAAATGCTTCTGAATATGATGACACATGGTTAGTAAAAATGGAAGAAACAGTAAAATATTTGGATAATATTTTAAGAAATCCTAATCGTTTTATTGTGAATGAAGAAGAAATTGTGAAGATAGAACTAGCACGTCGTATTACAGTAGATAGTATTAAACATTTATCTAGAAATACTAATTTTATACAAGATTTTAATCAAAAAACGGGAGAAGTAAGACCTTCTAAAATATTAAATATTAATAAAGAAGAAACATTTAATACTTATGAAAATCGCTTTATATATACACTTATTAATAATATGAAATTATATATAGAACGAAAGAAGAAAGAAGAAGTAACTGATAATTCATTTGAAAATAATAAAAGTTTGAGTTATCAAGGAACAGGAAAATTAGCAGATGAAACTGTAGAGATTGCAGTACAATTAAAAGGAAATATTCAGAAAAATCATAATAAAAATAAAGAAGATTCTATTCCCAATCGTATTGCAAAATTAGAAGAGCGAGTACGTGATTTATGCTCTACAGACGTTTATAAAAGTATTGCAAAATTACATGTTGCTCCTGTTATGTCACCTATTAAAAAAACAAATTTAATTTTAAAAAATGTGAATTTTCAGTATGCACTTAATTTATGGAATTTTATGCAAGAGAATATGGAACCTAGTGCGAAGAAAGATCAATCTAATAAAGATTATCAAGATCAAGGAAAATTAAAAGAAATGATGGATCAATCTTTTTTATTAAATTGTTTAATTATGAATACATTAGATGAAAAAGAAGTTCCACAAGAAGAAATTGAAAATTTACAAGAACAAGTTGTGAATCAATCAGTCAATCAATTATTAAATATTAGTGAACATTTATCATTAGAAGAATTAATGAAATTAATTGGAAAAGAATATACAAAAGTAAAATATAAAAAGGTATTGGATACAAGTGAAATAGAGCGTATTTATAAAGACGCGATTGGCGATTATATGGAAAGAGTAGAAAATTTGAAGGTGAAAAAAGATGCAGAAAGTAAAAATGATATGGAATAATCCAATTTTAAAATTTTTATTGGGATTTATGAAAATAATGGTTTGGGTTGTTGTAATTTTAGTAGTACTTGTGATTGCAATTCAACGTTTATTTAATAATCAAGTTAGTTTAGGTAGTTATCGTATGTTTACAGTTGTGACTGGAAGTATGCTTCCTGAATATCAAATTTATGATGTAATTATCGTAAAAGAACAAAATCCATCTATAATTGAAAAAGGTGATGATGTTGCTTATTTAGGAAAAAAAGATGATTATAATGGTAAAATTATTACACACCGTGTTATTAATAAAAGATATGAAAATGGAAAATATTATTTTACTACACAAGGAATTGCTAATAATGCAGCTGATCCAGAAATAGAAGAAAGTCAACTCTATGGAACTGTTGTATATAAACCATATATTTTGACTTGGTTTAGCCATGTGCTGAATAATTCTTATGGGTTATATTTTTTAATTATTGTTCCTATTGCATTTTTAATCTTTCTTGAAATTTTGGATTATATCAATCATAAAGAAAGTGAATTAGAAAATGAAGAAGAAAAATAGTGTACTTAGAAAAATAAAGAAAAGAGTAAGAAGAAGTACGTTATTTTTCTTATTCTTAACTTTAATGGCTAATGCATTTGCATGGTTTATTTATAGTAATAAAGTATCAAATCAAATTACAACAGGAGTAAAATCTTGGAAAATAACATTTGAACAAGGTGGAAGTGATTTAACAAGTAATGTTACTTTTGAAATTGATTCAATCTATCCAGGGATGACTCCGTTTCAAAAATCGATAGAAATTCATAATGCTGGTGAAATGGTTGCTTATATTACTTATGAAATTGAATCGATTAAAATTTTAGATGAAGTTTATAGTAAAGAGAATTATACACAAAGTGAATTATCTGATATTTTAAATAATAACTATCCTTTTAAAACATCATTTACTGTAGACCAAGATCAAATAGAAATAGGTGATACCGGAACATTTTCTGTTCATTTGAATTGGCCATATGAATCAGGTAATGATGAACAAGATACTTATTGGGGGAAAAAATCTTATTCTTATAAAGAACAATTTCCTTCAGAAAAACAAATTGTAATTGTTGTAAAAATGACTGCAAGTCAAAAAAAACCACAAGCATAATTGTGGTTTTTAATTTACTACTTGAACAAAAGAAATATTTACTTTTAACTTTGCATCTATTCCTGCAATTGATGCCATAGTATCACTTTCATTATCCATAGTTTCATTTTCTCCATCAATCCATTTGAAATAAATACGAATTTTATTTAACTTGTTAGGATCTGTATAATAAATTGTATTAGTAATATTATTGAGTTCTTTGTCAACTGTAATGAGAGCACTATTATTGATTTGGTAGCCAGTAATGACTAAATCTTTTACAGAACTACTTTCAGAATTGGCAATGGAGATATTATATTTAAATGATACTTCTGTATTGCTGGAGTCAATAGTTAAATCAAAATAACCTTCACGTCCTGGTGCGACAACATTTTCTTTTATATTTTCATTTTCTATATAAATAGGGTTTATTAAAGATGACATGGAAGTTGCTTCAGTAATATCTTGATTATTTAATAAAATCTTCCATTTTGCAACAGTAAAATTGGTATCTCCTTCTTTTGTATCTAAATATTTTGCATATGTTTGTTGAACTTGGGTAATACAAATGATAAGAGCACATATTGCAAATAATAATTTCCACTTTTTAATCTTTATCATCTGTATTCCCACCTTTCTTTTTTTTATTATATCATTTGTCTGTCAACAAATGTATATCTGTGTCAAAAAAAGAAAATGAAAACGTCAAACTGTTGTAAATTCATATTGCCAAACTAAAATTTAAGATATAATTCATGAAACAGAATTGCGGTTAAAAATGAGATGTGATAAAATATTTCTAGAATAAAATAAAGGGGTGAGAATATGAATGTTATTTTAATTGTAATAAGCATTGTAATTATTACCCTTTTAGCAATTTCCACAATTTTACTTCTGTATTTAAAAAATAAAAAAATTGAAAAGAAAAAAACAATCATTCCTAAAGAAGAAATTGAAATACTTATTTATCAAGATGAAAATCAGGAGAATAATGAAAGAAAAAAAGAGTTACCATCAGTAAGCGATGATACATTAAATTTAGATGATTTATTTAAGACAATGTCAATTCATGTGATTAAGGATAATCCTGATTTTGATTTTGGATTAAAGCCTAACCAAAAAAGCATAAAAAAGTAATATGCTTTTTTTTTTTATATTCATTTACAAAATACGACAAAATATGATAAAATGATACTAATAATAAAGGGTCGTGATGATATGGCAATTAGTACTGTCAAAGTTACTGCAAAGAACCTCGAACATAAGAAAAAAAGATGGAAATATATGAAAAGAATTGTTATTTTTCTTTTCTTGTTTTTACTTTCTCTTTTTTTTGTATTAATGGTAATTTATAAAGGAGGAAATTTTACAGTTACATTGGATCCTAACTTTTCATTAAAAAGTGGAATTGTATTATATGATAATTTAGAAAATAAAACACCACGTAATAAATTATATGCAAAAGAATTGGAATTCATGGATAATATTTCTGTTAGCTGGTTGCCCCAGAATTTAGATGAAGAAAAGGACGGAGCTCATAATGGTGATAATTATATTGCTTATACTTTTTATGTAGGAAATGAAGGGGAAAGAACAATTCATTATTGGTACCAAATTAATATTTTAGATGTTATTAAAAATGTAGATGAAGCAATTAGAATCATGGTTTATGAAAATGGTAAACAAACGATTTATGCGAAAAAAAATAGTATGACAAACCAAAATGAAAAGGGAACAACTGCTTTTTATTCAGAAGATATTGCAGTATTAAAAGAAAGAAAAAATTTTAGGCCAAATGATATAGATAAATATACCATTGTTATTTATTTAGAAGGCGATGATCCTGATTGTGTAGATGCTATTATAGGTGGAGAAATTAAATTGAATATGAAAGTGATGGAGGAACATATTGAAAATGAAAAAGAAGGAAAATAAAAAAAGAAAAAAATTACTATTGTTTCCTTTGATTTTTAGTTTTCTTCTGTTTATGACTACGACTTATGCTTGGTTTTCTAGTAATCGTGTTGTTAGTATTGATTCATTAGATGTACATGTTCAAGCTGACGGTGGTTTAGAAGTGAGTACAGATGCAGTTAATTGGAAACAAGCAATTACAGTACAGGATATTATGAACGCAAGAGATAATTATCGTAATAGTGTGAATCAAATTCCTTATCAATTTTATCCAGTGTCAACAGGAGGAAATATTAGTCAAGGAAAATTAGAAATGTTTAAAGGTGAAGCAACCAATACAGATTCAATAGATTTTATATTAGTATCACAACCAAGTGTGGAAACGGAAGGATTTGGTGAAGAAAGCGAAGGAAGTTTTATTGCTTTTGATCTCTTTTTTCGTACTACAAATCGAAAAGAATTATATATTTCTAACAACTCAGAAGTTACTTATTTAGGGGAGGAAAGTAAGGGAATTGAAAATGCAACTCGAGTAGCCTTTTTAAATGAGGGGACTTCAGGAGATAATGCTTTTACTGCCCAAAGTTTAAATCAAGCAAATAAAGCGTATATATGGGAACCAAATTATGATACACATACGGAATTTGGTGTTCAAAATGCTCAAAATATTTATGGTATTACGACTTCAATGACAGGCGGTGCATTACTTCCATATGACGGAGTAACCAGTGAAATTAAAGCTGGAGATCATGTGCTATTACAAAATGCAAATAGTAATTCTTATCCTTCTATGTTTCGAAGAGTGAATGTCGATATTCATACACCTAAGAATCATGGAACGAATGAAAAATTGTTTGATCTAACTCCTTCAATTACTAAAGTTAGAATTTATATGTGGATTGAAGGACAAGATGTAGATTGTGAAGATAATGCATCTTATGGCGATATTAGTTTTCGTTTAGAATTTACAACAAATCCATCATAAGAGAGGAGGAATAATATGTTGAAAAAGTGGAATCGAAATAAACAAATATATATATTTGTAGCTTTTTTGTGTATTATTCCAATGACAACAATTGCTTTTACTTATGGTGCAATTAAAACAGCAAGACAAACAGATACTATTTCAAGAGGAATTGCTGGAGATACTGTATATGTTGATGATTTAGATAGTGATTACTATTATTATTTAGGACAAAATTATACAGATAGTAGTAATGGTAGTTTACCAACTTTGTTAAATAAAAATTTATATGGAGATACAAATTTAGTAAAAACAGTTATTACTTATAATGGAACAAGTTATGATGGAAAACATACTGGTTATGTTTCTCTTTCGGAAAGACAAAGTAAATTTATTTATCAAAAATATTATCCAGTTCAAAATGGGTATATAGAAATAGAATTGATTGATAATCCATTTTCTGATCATCCTACAGATTTAGCTTTTAATGGTTGGGTGACTAATTATCAAGGCGCTAATATCTCTTATGATAGTGACTATTATACTAGGTATGTGAAAGTACCAGTAACATATACAAATGGTATACCAAATGTGATTCATATTGATATGCATGCTTCATGGACGAATGCAACAGTTAGTTATGTGAATGGAAGTAATTCATTTGATGATGCACAAGCACAATTAAAAGACATGAATATGCATGAGATAGAAACTGTTAAATATATTTATGATAATCCTAATGTAGCAGGTTACTATAAAGGAAGTACTATTACTACGACTGCTACCAAAAGTGGTTGGGGAAGCCCTGAAATTACTTATGGAACTTGTACGGATTGTTATGATGAAGATGCGAATTATTATAGTGTGAATTCTCAGTATACATGTCCTGCTCCTAGTTTTGGGTGGTTTGAATTAGGAACGAAAACAAATGATTGTGCTACTTATTATTTACAAGATGAAAATGATGAATATGATCCTAATGCGACTTATTATCAATTGAAAAATGGTCGTTTTGTAGAGACAAAAATAGAAGCTGAAATTATTGGTGTGGAAGAAAGTGATCTTTTTAAAGCAGATAGTAATATTTCAGGTTATTATAGACAGGTATCACTAAATTATAATGATACAAGTACAGGCTATTATGATAATTTAGGAATTCTTCAAAATGGAAGATGTACAAATCGTAATGGATGTACTTATTATGAACTCATTCAGTTTTATAAGGATGATGGCAGCGAAGAAAAATTAAATCCTGAAGAAAAATATTATTATTTAGCAACACGTGATACAAATATTTTAGTAATGAATGGAAATAAATCTGGTACCTGGTCTAGTTATAGTGATAAGCCATTTACTTTAACAGGGATATATAATGGTGTAGACTATCAAACTACTTGGACAGTTAGTAGTGTTAGTGTGATTTGTTATGCAGATACAAGAATAGAAAATTTAACTATTGCAACTACTACTAGAAATTCTGTTTCTAATCCAAGTAATAGTAGTAGTGCTAGAGGTACATTTTATGGTAATTATTTTAATGTAAAATTAGGAAGAAATATTAAACAAAATGGTAATTATGTAAATTTTACTTCTTTGATAGGGGCAATGAATGGAAAAACTGCTGGGTCATCTGCTGATCCTGAAAAGTATAAATTTGTTGTAGAATCTGGTCATTATAATTCTACTTCTCTTACTTTTGGTGCAGCTACCGGTACATCTGGAACTCAATTATATACAGAAATGTATGGAATTTATGGAAATGATTATGATCGTGCTACTGAAAATAATAGTAATTTAGATATTTATTTTTGTGCATCTGGTAGTTGGGGTGGTCGAATTCATTCTTCTAATGATACTTTAATTCCTGCATTAAATACAATTGTAAAAAGTGGTAGTTTTGGTACTAGCAAAGATGATTTAACAACAGGAATATATGTAGGTGGTCGTTATGGAGGAACTCATTATGCAGCACGTACTGGAAAAATAGAAGGCGGTTATATTTATAATTTAATCGGAGGACCATTAACTTCTTCTAATAAATCATCATTAAACGATACTTATATTTATATGACTGGTGGAACTGTTGATGCAATTACTGGTGGTGCAGGAACTTCAACAACTTATGGAAATCGTATTTTACAAATTACTGGTGGTACTGTAAATTATAGTGTTTTTGGAGGAAGCAATGGTTATGATGGAAGTAGTAGTGATGGTACTTTAACTGGTGATTCTTATGTTTATGTAGGCGGTACTGCAACAATTGGAAATGATTCTTATATTGCTTCTAATCAAACAATATGGGGAGCAGAAGCAGGTTCTATTTTTGGCTCTGGAAATGGAAATACAAGATATGCTACAATTGGTTCTGTAAATCATTCTAATGTAATTATTGCAGATCATGCTCATGTTAAGAAAAATGTATATGGTAGTGGGAATTACGGAACAGTAGGATATAGTGCTACTGGGTCATCTACTACTAATATTCAAATGGTTGGTGGTACTGTAGATGGGTCTATTTTTGGATCAGGAAATCACAGTGGTTCTGGTCATAGTGGACGTGTTACTTCTACAATCGATATTACAATGACTGGTGGTACTGTTGTTGATTCTATTTATGGAGGAAGCAATCAAGAAGGAACTGTTTATGGTAGTAGTTCATTGACTCTTGTGAATGGAACTTTACAAAATGCTTATGGTGGAGGCCTTGGTGAAGATACTTATGTAAGTGAAAATGTTCATGTAGAAGCTGGAACTGATGCTACTACAAATTTGAATGTATTAGGTTCTATTTATGGAGGAAGTGCCTTCGGTACTGTGAATGCTACAAGTAAAACAAATACACTTAGCAATTATGATACAACAGTTACAATCAATCAAGGAAATATTCAGAATGCCTTTGGTGGTGGTAGAGGAGATAATTCTACTACTCCATATGTTACGGGAAATGTTGATGTAGTTGTAAATGGTGGAAACATTGTAAATTTGTATGGCGGAAACGATGCAAAAGGAAAACCAAATGGAACGGTTACAGTGACATTAAATCAAGGAACAATAGAAAATGCTTATGGTGGTGGAAATAACACATTGGTTACAGATACTCATGTTTTTCAAAATAATGGACAAGTAACTAATTTATATGGAGGAAGTAATCAAAGTGGAAATGTTACAACATCTAATATTTCTATAAAAGGTGGTAAAACAATAAATTTATATGGTGGTAATAACATTGGTGGAAGTACAAAAACAACAAATATTACAATGACTGCTGGAGAAGTTGGTACTTTATATGGTGGAGGTAAACTAACAGATACCAATTTAAGTAATATTCATGTTGAAAATGGTTCTGTTCAAACTCTATATGGTGGAGGAGAACAAGCAAGTATGATAAACCAAACCACAATTGATATTCAAAATGGAACAATTGGTAGTATTTATGGTGGTTCTAATGTTTTAGGAAATGTTCCTGTTTCTCAAGTAGATATTTACGGTGGAACGATTACAGATATTTATGGTGGAAATAATCAAGGTGGCATTACAACGACTACTCATATACAACTATTAAATGGAACAATAGAAAACGTATATGGTGGAGGTAATAAAACTTCTACTACAACTTCTAACATTGATTTTAATGGAGCGAATGTTACCAATATTTATGGTGGAGGAAATCAAGCTGGTGTTAATATTACAAATGTAAATTTAATATCTGGTACTGCTACATCTGTTTTTGGTGGAAGTAATCAAAGTGGAAGTGTTGAAACCACAAATGTTGTGGCTACTAATCCTAACGATTTAACGGTGATTAATGTTTATGGTGGAAATAATCAAGGTGGTTTGACAAAAAAAACAAATATTAAATTAAATCGAGGAATATATACCAATTTATATGGTGGTGGTAACATGGCACCTACGGATTATACTGATGTTGATGTTACTGCAATTGAAATGAAGGGTGAATTCTTTGGTGGAGGAAACCAAGCAGAAGTAAATTATGATACAAATGTTGGTTTTAAAGATTCTAATATTGTTGGTGATTTATTTGGTGGAGGAAACTTAGGTGTTGTTTCAGGAAATACCAATGTTTATGTTTCTAATTCGCATGTTATGAGTAGTATTTATGCCGGAGGAAATGGAGTATCAGCACAAGTTTTAAAAACAACAGAATTAAATATTGATAATCAAACAATTGTAGATAAACATGTATTTGGTGGAGGAAATGCCGCTAATACTGGAACTGAGGAAAGCAATAATTCTGTTAGTAGAGTTAATATAGCTGGAGCTACTATTCATGGTAATGTGTATGGTGGGGCTAATACAGCTGTGTTATATGGAATTGTAGAATTGAATATTGGAAATCAGACCAATACGCTAACAAAAAGTAATATTCAAATTGATGGAACTGTATTTGGTGGTGGAGAAGCAAATGCTAGTGGAGATCCAAATTATGATTATTCATTTATTAGTGTAACAAAAGGAATTCATATTGATATTAATGGTCAAGGATATGATACTTTTTATGTAAGAGGTTCTATTTTTGGTAGTGGAAATGCTTCTAGTACGGAAGGATATAGTTATATCGATATTTCTAATTATGGAACATTTGAAAATTATCAGCAAAATATTTCTATTCAAAGAACTGATATTTTAACGATAAAAAATTCTGCAATTAAATTAGAGGGTACAACAGATAGAACAAATGAATTTTCTACTACAAAATTTAGTATTAGTCGTGTAAAAGAATTGAAACTTGCTAATAATAGTGTTTTATTCTTAGATAATGGAACCAATTTATTAGAAAAGTGGAATAGTTTAAAAATTGATGGTGATAAAGAGCAGATTGCGACAGTTACGATTGATAATGATGGTACTGTTACTAGAAATGTAAATAATCGTGTTTATATGTTAGAAGGTAAAAATTTAAATATTGCAACAAATGAGGCAGTAACTAGTTATGGTGAAGTTAGTGGTATGACCTTTTTTGGAATGTATCAACTAGATCGAAATGATCGTGTTTTAACAGCTTTTTATCATGATAAATATGGTGCTGGAGATACGCCAGCACCAGGAGAACTTTATGCTTTTACATCTGGTAGTTATGTATTAGGATTACATAATACAAATCATGATATTAAAAAAGATGGCTTTTATAGTAATTATGAAAATGAAGAAAAGGAAGGTACAATTAAAGTAAATTATATTGAACCTACTCCTAGTGATGCTAGTTATTATATGTGGGTGATTGGAGAAACCATTACTACGTATGAATTATCACTTACAGCATCTAAATATGCAACATTAGGAACTTATGAATTACCACTAGTTACATCTAGTGGAGCAAATACTCAATTTGAAGTATTAGGATTTAATTACCAAAACTTAGAAGAAGGATTTTCATTGGTTGATCCAGATCAAATAGAGCGTGTAAATAAAGAAAATAAAGCAGATGATGTAATGGGACTTGCCATGGAAGCTTCTAATAGTGGTTTCGTTACCAAAGGTTCAACAACTTTTAAAACAAGCGACACTGATTCTGTCACAGGAGTTAAAAATTATAAAGCTGAGAATTCTAGTGCAGTTCCTAGTTTTATCTTTTACTTGTATCATTCTAAAAATTTAACAAAACAACGTGAAATTGGTACAGTTGTTATTTCACTTTTAGAAATTACTCCAATTGATGAATTAAATAATGAAGTAACCAGAGTTAATATTAATGTAACGATTAATTCTGCCCTTTATAGTAATAATGAATATGAAGGTGCAATGACATCGGGTGAAAAATATGATTTGTTTGCTTCTACGCAAACTAATATTACTGCCAAGTCTACACTTAGTGCATATTATTCATTATATATGGAAACAGATAAACCATATTATCAATCTAATTATCAACATGCTTTAGTATCTAATTATATTCTTCCTAAAGGTACTAAAATTACTATGATTGATTTAGCAACTACTCCTGTATATTATTATCATGTGATTGATGATGAGGATGTAAAAAATGCTACATTAGAATATAATCAATATGGTGAAAGTTCATATTATTTTAAGGATTTTATAAAAATGGGTTCTACAAGTGTGGATAACAATTACAATGAACAACAAAATATGGATTTATATTATGATGAAGATTTAGGAATTATCCAAGAAGAATTTATTTTTATTGTTGATTTTGGAGATACTGATATCGTTGGTAATCAATTATCAAATCAGTTATTAATTGAATTACAAAATGGAAATAAACAAACATTAATTAGTGTACTTGGTATTCAACATGCTAATTTGACTTATAATTTATATGATAATGAAAGTGCAGTTATTGATATTGATGGAAAGTTAAGTGAATCGAAACTTGATATTGGGGATAGTACTAATTTGGAATTAACTACAAACTTTTTACAACCAAATGTCAATGGTTCAACTGTTTTTGACACAACATTCTTTAATAAAAGATTAGGTATTTATATTACCATTTATGATCAACAAAATAATCAATTAAATAATAGTAGTTTGCTTGGTTTAACTTATGAATTAGATGGTATTACTTATTATCCACGTATGGATGGTAGTGTTCGTATTCCATTAGCTGATAAAGTTGCTAATGCATTTAGTAGAATTAAAATTCATACAGACCATGTAAATTTATCTAGTGGAACTTACAAAATGAAAATTGAATCATTTGGTTCCCCGGACGGTATTTATTTTGGAACTACTTCTTCTGATTTTGTAGAAATTCCATTTCAAGTGATTAACAGTCACTATGGATTAGATGTTTCATTGAATCAGGAACAATTAATGATTGATAAAGAAACAGGGTATACAAGTGCAAATAATAATGCGTTGATTTTTCATGTAAAATATTCTTCTAATTTAGAAAATCCAAATATTAGAGTTAGTTTATATCGTAGAAAATATGATAATATTTATGATACAGAATATGAATTAGTAGATTTGAAAGATTATATTACAAATAATTTAACTTTAGTAAATGATATGGAATATATGTTAGAAGAACATCCTGTTGGAAATATTGATAAATTTATTTATTTAAAAGAAAATTTGAAAAGTGGTACATATCGATTTGTATTTAAATTGTATGATGGACAAACTTATATTGGAGACTGCATGGAATATGTTATAATTAAATAGGAGGCTTATATGGATTTAAAAAGAGTAAAAACAAATGAATTAATTGAATGTTATGATATTGTTTTAGATTATTTAAAACAATTAGAAAGTAAGAAAAAAGAAGTGGAGAAGAGCAATGAAGGAAATCATTGAAAAAGAAATTTCATTAAGTAAAGAAGTATTTCACAGTCTTCCATTTAATAACCAAAAAAATAAAAATAAATTTCTTGGTGAAATTACTAACGAAATTACTCATTATGAAGATATGTTACAACAAATTTATCAAGAATTAGAAAATCGTCAAAAAGTATATTTAAACTTAAAAGAAAATGATTATAAAGAGTATACAGCTGTATTAGAACAGTTGACAAAAGCTTTGTCATATACAAATAATTTAAGTACAGCCTACGAAAAATTAAAACTAGATAAGCAAATTTATCATTTAGTACATTATCAACAAAATAATTTATCTAAAAATAATCAAGTGTTGAAAAAAATAATTGATATATTTGAAAAAGCAGGGATTCCACTGCGTTTACAAGACTTTTCGTATACTAAATATGTAAATCAGTATATGGAATCCTTCTTTACTTATCAGTATTGCTTGGAAAGTGGCGATTTAGAAAAAACATTTGAAGAAATTTATTGGAAAGATCCATATATTATTTTAGAACTTGAATTAAATATAAGAATGTTGTATTTAAAACATGAAAAAAAGTTTGAAAAATATGTACAACAAGTAACAAAACAATTACTTTCCCAATTTGAAAAAGGAGAGAGTAATTTAATTGAAGATTATGCCTATTTAAGAAAAAAATTAGAACAGGTTAAAATAGAAGATAAAAATAATGTATTATATCATTTTGTACATGGTGATTATCGCGTTGAAGATTATTATGATAACAAAATGGAAGGAATGATTCAGAAGTATTTTGGTCAAAATAATCATAATATGGATGAAATATATCAAACTTCTTTAAAGTTATTACATACATTAACTGAATATCAAAACTATATAAAATATGAATCAATGATAGATAAAATAAAAAAATTATATCAAGAAACATTTGATAAAAATGTAATAAAAAAACAATTGAAAACAATCCAAACTTTGGAAAAGAAATTATTTAAATTAAATAAAAAATCAACCCATTCTTTTTCTAAAACAAAAGTAGATAAGTTAGAACCAGAAATTCATAAAACAATTCAAGAAATACATGAGCAATATAAAGTAATTGACCAATCAATTATACAATTTGTATTAAAAAATCATCTTCAAGATCATTCTACTTTGTTTAAAGCTTTATTATTAGTACAACAATATTATTGTTTTATTGCAGATTTATGTAAAGAGAAAAATGAACAAATTTCTGATGAAGAAATTATGCAAGTTTATCATGATTTTACACTGTTTGTTTTGGATCCTAATAATACAATGATAAATAATATTACAATTGCAGAACAATGTGATATCAAAGAGATGATTATTGCAAATTATCGTTTGTTAGGTATGCAGCTATCAAGTGATTTATTGAATGGCTCTAATTTAGAAGAGTGTATTTCAGAATTAAATAAAATTATGATTTATTATCAAATGAAGAAGATGAATATTAATATACAAGATTTAGAAAATATGAATAAAATTAATAAAATTATGGAAAGAAAATAAAAGTCTATATAAAATAATGAATTTATGATAAAATGGACATAAAGGAGTAGGGAATATGAAAAAAGTATTAAAAGTATTATTATGGATAATTGGAATTTGTTATTTTACAGTGATTATAGCAGTAACTGCTTGTTTACTTTGTTATAATCAATATAAAGTAACTGAAATGTTTGATCGCAGTTTTATTATGATTGATGATAACTCAGATATGTATCAAAATGGCGATTTAGTATTATTTAAGAAAAATGAATTAAATGAAATTAATAAAAACGATGTTATTTTCTTTTATGAAGTAACAAATGGAGTTCCAAGTATTAAATATGGAACAGTAACTGAAATTCTTCCAGTTAGTACGGATGAAAGGACGTTTACAATTAATAACAATCATGATATTTCAAGTGATAGTTTAATAGGAAAAACAGAAACCGCTAAAGTATATCCAAAATTAGGAAAAATATTAACTGTATTAGAATCACGTTTTGGATTTCTATTATTGGTTATTTTACCAACATTAATTTTATTCTTATATGAGTTATATCTTGTAATTGTTGAAATCAAAACACCGATTGAAGAAGATGAGGAATGAAAAAAATATTAATAGCAATTAGCCTCGTCTTTTTGTGTTTTACAATATCACAAGTAGCAATTAGTTTTGGATTATTTGAAACAAAAATTGAAGATGAGAGTGATTTAAAAATAGCAAAATGGCATATTTTTGTAAATAATTATGATTTGAATCAAGAAGGACATACTTTTTACGTTGATAATATTTCATATGTTGATCGTAATGGAAACGAAGTCGATAAATTTTCCCCTGGTGTAACTGGTTCGTTTCTTATAGTGATTGATCCAAAAGATACTGAGGTTTCTTTTCAATATCATTTTGAATTGGATTTAAGTGATACTTCTTTTGAACAGATTCGTATTGATTCTGTAGAAGGATTAAACGGTATTCAATTAGAAAAACAAGGTAATATCTATAGTAGAACTATGACATTAAATGAAATAGAAAGTGGAAAAAAAGATACTATTAAAGTCACATTTCATTGGGAGTGGGATGATAAATATAATGAAAGCGATTCTACATTAGGACAATCTGTAGATAGTGTATTTAAAATTCCTATTCATATGTCATTTGAACAATATACAAATTAGAATAAAAAGGGTGGTGATAATATGAATCATGAAATTGTATTCAAAATTGCAAAAATTGTCGGCAATGTTTTATTTGCTATTTTAGGGATTATTTTAGTTTTTTGCTTATATTCTTTTATTAGCATGAAAGTATTATCACACAAATATGTAAATTTCTTTTCTTATACAGTATTTCAAATTGGTAGTAATAGTATGGCACCATCTATTACTACTAATGATTTGATTATTGTGAAATTAACTGATCAAATAAAAAAAGGAGATATTATCACTTATGAAGATAACGATACTTTTGTAACACATCGTGTTGTATCTGTTAATGATTCTGGCTATGTAGCCAAAGGAGATGCTAATACTAGTGAAGATCAAGCAATTTTAAAGCAACAGGTAATAGGAAAAGTAGTTAAGATATTACCTAATTATGGTGTATGGTTTAAAGTAATTACAACACCAAAAATTATGATTTTAATTTGTGTTACTTTATTTTTGTTTTCTATAGCATTTTCATATACTAGTAAAAGACATCTTTCTAAAAATGATGATTTTGGTATTTATTATTCTGGAATCAAAATGAAAAAGGATGATTCTAATGATTGATAAAAAGAAATTTTTGTATTTTAATCGTATTACACTTGTAGTTATTATTATTTTTTTATTACTGTCTGTGATTAAAATTGCATTTTCTAGATTTTTTACAGAAGGTGATGGAGAGGCAATGAATGATATCGCATTTTATATTATAGATCCAGGTACTCAATCACAAACTTTAAATTTATTTGATGTAAAGCCTGATGGAAAAGACT
This sequence comes from uncultured Mycoplasmatota bacterium, assembly GCA_945872435.1. GTDB lineage: Bacteria > Bacillota_I > Bacilli_A > RF39 > UBA660 > UMGS2016. The sequence continues at coordinate 1,891 of CAMBYP010000016.1, read as the reverse complement.
ATATCTATCATTTGGATATTTCCAATTATAAAGATAATCAAGTAAGCGAAGTTGATTTAGAATATCAATTAGAATTAACGACAACTACAAATATACCAGTAGAATATAAAATATATTTAAATGATAGTGTAATTAACGAATTTCATAATAAAGAGATATTACAAGATGAAGATGGAGTTTATTTTTTTAAGTTTCGTACTCCTAATCAACAATTTCAAAAGAATATAAAAAAGACGAATCATTATCAATTAGTTGTTAATTTTCCTAGTAGTTATAATGAAGAGGCATATCAAGATTTAATAGATAGCGTGGAAATTGTTATTACTGCTACGCAAATGTAAATTCTTCTGAAAAAAATAAAAAAAGTGTTTGACAATGTCGAAAAATGTGGTAAAATTATTATAGTTAGAATAGGTAGGGATTTTTGTATGAAAAATAGTAAGAAAAAGAAAGCACAAATGAAAAAAAGAAGATTATTATTATCACTTCTTTTATTAGCAGGAACGGGTATTTTCTTAGGAGTATCAACTTATGCATGGTTTACTGCAAATAAAACTGTAACAGTAAATCCAATTGATGTAAATGTTGCTGCTAAAAGTGGTTTACAAATTTCAGCAGATGGTAAAAATTGGAAATCAATTTTAACAACAACAGATATCACAAGTGCAAGTGGTACTTATGCAGCTGCTAAAAACCAATTGCCTGCAATGTTAGAACCAGTATCTAGTGCCGGAATTATGGGAGAAGACGGAACTATGAATATGTATTTAGGAGAAGTTACTTCTAACACTAGTGGAGACTGGATTTTAAGTTCTACAAAACAAACTGATAAAAATGGAGCAGAAGGTTCTTATGTCACATATGATATTTTCTTACGTACTGAAACAGCGGGACCTGTTTATTTAACAACAAATTCAAAAGTAGAATTTAAAGATGAAAGTGATACAGGAATTAAAAATGCAACAAGAGTCGCATTTGCTGTACTTGGTAATACAACAAGTGATGATACAGTTCAAAATATTCAAGATTTAAATAGTGGAGCATCTTCACCTGTTACAGTTTGGGAACCAAACTATGATGACCATACTTCTTATGGTGTAGCTAATGCTCGTGATACTTATGGAATTGAAAGTTTACATGCAGGTACTGGAAATGAATTAGTACCTTATGATGGAATTAAAGGTGTATTTAATGCTGAACAAAACATTACATTAAAAAATGCAAATGCAACTTCAGCAGGTACTTATTTCCAAACAGTTACTCCACAAATTCGAACTACAGTTGATAATGCTGAATATAAGCAATTAGTAAGCTTAAGTAAAGGTGTTACAAAAATTAGAGTTTATATGTGGATTGAAGGACAAGACGTTGACTGTGAAAACAATGCTTCTGGTGGAAATATTGCATTTAATTTACAATTTAGTACAAGTGATTCAGCAGGTGCTTAAAAAGGATAGAAATATCCTTTTTTTTGTACTAAAAATGTTTTTTTCTCATATATTTAACTGAAAGAGAAAGTAGGGATTAAATGGAAAAAACAGAAATTATTAAAAGTATCAGTAACCGTACAGGTGGTGATATATATTTAGGAGTAGTAGGGGCTGTTAGAACAGGTAAATCTACTTTTATTAAGAAAGTGATTGAAACTTTAGTTGTCCCTAACATCGAAGATGAATATGAAAAGAAAAGAGCATTGGATGAAATTCCACAAAGTGCTCAAGGTAAAACAATTATGACTACGGAACCTAAATTTGTACCAAGTCAAGCAGCTACTATTCATATTGATGAAGTAGAAGCTAAAATTCGATTAGTAGATTGCGTTGGTTATGTGATTCCAAATGCCAAAGGTTACGAAGATGAAAATGGACCAAGAATGGTTAAAACACCATGG
>CAMBYP010000015.1 GCA_945872435.1 uncultured Mycoplasmatota bacterium | reverse complement strand
AAAGTAGAGCATGCACATGGCAAAAATGAAACAATAAAAAATAGATAAAAGTAATCGTATGGGCGATTACTTTTATTATGAAATATAATTGGAAGTTTCTCTTCATCATGGTATAATATTGCTTGGTGATGTTCATGAAACAACAAAATATTCGAAATTTTTCAATTATTGCCCATATTGATCATGGAAAAAGTACAATAGCAGATCGTATTTTGGAACTTACGGGAGCAATTACCAAAAGAGAGGCAAAAGATCAATTATTAGATAATATGGATATAGAACGTGAACGCGGTATTACAATTAAGTTAAATGCTGTTGAATTAGAGTATGAGATGAATGGAGAAATATATCAACTTCATTTAATTGATACACCTGGTCATGTTGATTTTTCGTATGAAGTAAGTCGTAGTTTGGCGGCTTGTGAAGGAGCGATTTTAGTAGTGGATGCAGCTCAAGGAATTGAAGCTCAAACATTAGCAAATCTTTATTTAGCTCTGGATAATGATTTAACAATTATTCCAGTTATTAATAAAATTGATTTACCTAATGCCAATCCGGAAAAAGTAAAACAAGAATTAATGGATACTTTAGGTTTTCAAGAAGATGAAATTATTCTAGCCAGTGCTAAAAACGGAATAGGAATTAAAGAATTAGTAGAGAAAGTTATTGAAAAAGTACCAGCACCAAATGGTGATTCTGAAAAGCCTTTAAAAGCATTAATTTTTGATAGTTATTATGATGCTTATTTAGGTGTAGTTGCACTGATTCGTGTGATTGATGGTTCTGTTCATGTTGGTGATGAGATTTTTATGAAACAAGCAAATCGTAGCTATCCTGTAGTAGAACTAGGGGTATCAACACCACATAAGAAAAACTTAAAAGAATTATCAGTTGGTGAAGTTGGTTTTTTAACTGCTAGTATTAAAGATATTCAAGATATTAAAGTGGGAGATACAATTACTTTAAAAAATAATCCTTGTGAAGGAGAAGTAATAGGATATAAGCCAATGAAACCAATGGTATTTTGTGGTCTTTATCCAATTGAATCTAGCAAATATGATAGTTTACGAGAAGCTTTAGAAAAACTAAAATTAAATGATGCTTCTTTAGAGTTTGTCCCTGAAACAAGTAAAGCTTTAGGATTTGGTTTTCGTTGTGGCTTTTTAGGCCTTCTTCATATGGATATTATTGAAGAGCGTATTGAACGAGAATTTAAAATTGATTTGATTGCAACAAGTCCTTCTGTTATTTATGATGTAGAATTAACTGATCATAGCCATATGATGGTAGATAGTCCATCCAAAATGCCTGATCGAGTTCGTATTAAAGATATGAAAGAACCATATATTCGTACCAATATTTTTGTTCCTAGTGAATATATTGGACCAGTGATGGAGCTTTGTCAAAACAAAAGAGGAAATTATGTATCAATGGAATATTTAGATTCAACACGAGTAAATATTCATTATGAAATTCCATTATCAGAAATTGTTTATGATTTTTTTGATAAATTGAAATCTAGTACAAAAGGATATGCTTCTTTTGATTATGAATTGATTGGGTATAAAAGTAGCGATTTGGTAAAAATGGATATTTTATTAAATGGTGAAATGGTAGATGCTCTTAGTATGATTGTTCATCGTGATTTTGCATATCATCGTGGTAAAGCAATTGTTGAAAATTTAAGAAAATTAATTCCTAGACAACAATTTGAAGTACCAATTCAGGCGGTAATTGGTTCTAAAGCGATTGCTCGTAGTAATATTAAAGCAGTGAGAAAAAATGTGTTAGCAAAATGCTATGGTGGCGATGTGAGTCGTAAAAGAAAACTACTAGAAAAACAAAAAGAAGGAAAAAAACGTATGAAAATGGTAGGAAGTGTTGAAGTTCCACAAGAAGCATTTTTATCGATTTTAAATATGGATGAACAAGATTCTTAAAAAGATATTCTAGTTTTGTCGAAATGTAACATAGTGATTAGAAAAAGTGATAGGATATCTTTAGAGGTGAATCTTATGAAAGATCAAGAGATTGTTATGATTTATTATGATAACCTATTAGAAGATATTGATTATTTAAAAAGAGCTACTTATCTGTTAGAATAAGTAGTTTTTTTATGTTATAATATGACTAGGTGATAAGATGGTAACAGGAATCGAATTAAAAAATGGAGTTGGTAGTTTAGAATTTGGAACTGATTCTTTTCAAAGACCTTGCATTTATTATGTAAATGAAAAACTACAAAAACAGGTTACAAAATTAGAGGATTGTTTCCTCCTTTTAAATGAATTACAAGAAGTGTATGATGCAAATGAAATATATAATGATTTTTTAAGTATTGCTGACAAAGTAAAAAAGAAAATCGATAAAGATTTAATTATAAAGATAGAAGAACTTGGAGAAAAATATGGTACAAAAGTAGTTATTGTTTTTGAAGTTTTATATATGCATATGGTTTTAGCTGAACAACTTTATAAACATTTAGGAAAAGAACGTATTTGTATCCGATTATATTATTTGTTTTTTGAAGATTATACTATTTCTCAATGTGTTCATATGTTGGATGATGTGAGCGAAGAACAACTTAAAAAACTATGTAAAGAAAAAGAGATTATGGCTTAGTGTTAAGTGATTGTCAATTTGCTTCATTCGTTGACAAATTAAGACATTATTGATAAAATGAGTATGTCGAATAAAGAGGTGGAATTTATGAATGATAGAATTTTACTAACAACAAAAGATATTTTAGAAAAAGACTTTAAAATTGATACACGAGGATATCGACCACAAGAAGTAGACAAATTTTTAGATATCATTATCCATGATTATGAAGAGTATGATGCAACAATTGCAGATATGAAAAAAACTCAAAAAGAAATTATGGAAGAAAATGCTCGTTTAAAACAAGAAAATAGAAGTCTTCGTACAAAATTAGATGTATTAAGTGAAACAGGTGGAGAAGCTCCTACTGTATCCAATGCTGATGTGTTGAGAAGATTATCTAATTTGGAAAAAATCATTTATGGAAAAGAATAATATTTTGACAAACGCTGTATTCTTGTAATATAGAGGAAAGTCCATGCTCGCACAATCTGCGATGATTGTAGTGTTTGTGTGTAGGGAAAAAATAACCTACAGGAGAATTTCTCACGGCTCTTTAAAAGTCTAAGTACATTGTATATGACTTGATAAAGTATAAAAGTGCCAAAGTGACGATGCCTTTTAGAAATAAAAGGAGTGGAACGTGGTAAACCCCGCAAGCGAGAAACCCAAATTTTGGTAGGGGAGCTTGAGTTTGAAAGAAATGAATTTCACTCAGGATCAAGAAATTGATAGATAAATGTTTGTCGCCTATTATTAGGAACAGAACATGGCTTATAAAATGTTATTTTTTTTATGTTTAATTGGAGTGATGAACTTGAAAGAAATAGGAGAAAGATTAAAAGAAACACGTGAAAGTATCGGTATTTCAATTGAAGAAGCTGCTGAAGATTTAAAGATGCGTCCAACTCAAATTGAAAATATTGAATCTGGAAATATGAAAGCTTTTAAAGATGTATTTTATTTAAAGTATTTTATTCGTGATTATTCTAAATATTTAGGATTAGATTACGAAGATATGGTAGATGAATTTAATGAATATTTGTTTGACTATACATCAAAAATTTCTATGGATGATATAAAAAAAGCTAAAAAAAATGCAAAAAAGGAAAAAGAAAAGAAGAAAATTTCTTCTCCATATACTTTAGAACATAAACGTTCTTTTGCAATACCACCAATTGTTATTTACGTGTTGATTGCATTCATTATTTTGATGATTGTATATTATTTCTTTTCTAATGTACATCATGATGATTTTGTAGATGATAATGTAGTTTATATGGAAACTGGGGAGGCTATTTTAGGATGAATTTACCAAATAAATTAACAATGTTAAGAATTTTTATGGCATTTATTATTATTGCTGTATTATTATTTCCATTTGATGCGATGGGAATTGACATTTATAAATTATTTATTAATGAAAAGATTGTTGTAGATATTCGTTATATTGTTGCAGGAGTTTTATTTATTTTAGCAAGTTTAACTGACTTTTTAGATGGATATATTGCTCGTAAATATCATTTAGTAACTGATTTTGGAAAGATGATTGATGCAATTGCAGATAAAGTTTTAGTGAATTCAGTACTTATTATTTTATGTGCTCAAGGATTTATACATCCTATTATTACTGTTGTTATTATAGTAAGAGATAGTATTGTAAATTCTATTAAGATGGTTGCTGGTAGTAAAGGACACGTTGTCGCAGCTATTAAAAGTGGAAAAGCAAAAACAGCTTGTTTAATGGTTGGAATTGTTTTAACATTATTCTATAACTTACCATTTGAATTATGGAATTTAAAAGTGTCTGACTTTTTATTAATTATTGCATGCGTTCTTTCTATTATTAGTGGAGTACAATATTATAATTTAAATAAAAAATTATTTTTAGAAGATGCAAAAAAGTAAAAGATAGAAATTAGTTCTATCTTTTTTTATTTTTACATACTATAATCTTCTAATTTTAACAAACAAATGTTCGCAAAAACTATTGACATTTAGATGGAATTAAGTTACAATGTTAATGTCAATAAGAAAAGTATCAAGGAGGAAGAACATGGCAGGTAAAACAAGTAAGACAACGAATGATAAAACATTAGATCAAGTGTTATTAGATATTGAAAAACAATTTGGAAAAGGTGCGGTAATGAAGCTTGGAGAGGAAGCTCATCGTACAATTGATGTAATTCCAAGTGGTTCACTATCATTAGATATAGCTTTAGGAATAGGCGGATATCCAAAGGGTAGAATTATTGAAATATATGGTCCAGAGTCAAGTGGTAAAACAACATTTGCACTTCATGCAATTGCTGAAGCACAAAAAAAAGGTGGACGTGCAGCATTTATCGATGCTGAGCATTCTTTAGATCCAAAATATGCAGAGGCTTTAGGGGTAAATACGAATGAATTATTATTATCTCAACCTGATAATGGAGAACAAGCATTAGAAATTTGTGAGGCGTTAGTTCGTAGTGGGGCAATTAGTATTGTTGTAATTGACTCTGTTGCAGCGCTTGTTCCACAAGCTGAAATTGAAGGAGAAATGGGAGATAGTCATGTTGGACTTCAAGCTAGATTAATGAGTCAAGCTCTTCGTAAATTATCAGGAATTATTAATAAAACAAATACAATTTGTATTTTTATTAACCAATTGCGTGAGAAGGTTGGTGTGATGTTTGGTAATCCTGAAACCACTCCAGGTGGAAGAGCATTGAAATTTTATTCTTCTATTCGTTTAGAAATTCGTCGTTCTGAACAAATTAAAACAGCAAGTGAAATTGTAGGTAATAAAACAAACGTGAAGGTAGTGAAAAACAAGATGGCGCCACCATTTAAAACATGTAGTGTAGATATCATGTATGGTGAAGGTGTTTCTACTGAAGGTGAGTTAGTAGATCTTGCAAGTGAGTCAGGAATTATTGATAAAAGCGGTGCTTGGTATTCTTATAATGGTAATAAGATTGGTCAAGGAAAAGAAAATGTAAAAGAACTATTACGAAATAATCAAGCTTTAAAAGAAGAAATAGAGAAAAAAGTTCGTAATCATTATGGAATTGGTGATAAGACTGAAAAAAAAGCAGAATAATTTCTGCTTTTTTTATATAAAAAAACCATCTGTGATGGTTTTTAATTCATATGGCGGAGTAGGAGAGATTTGAACTCTCGCGCCAGTTGCCCGACCTACACCCTTAGCAGGGGCGCCTCTTCAGCCTCTTGAGTACTACTCCAACGCTACGTCTTTCATTTTACATGATAAAATAGAAAATGTCAATTGTTTTTATGAAAATATCTTTTTGAGTATCTTTTTTTGATTTATTAAATAATTTATATTATAATACATTTAGATAGATTAGGAGGGATGATATGCCTCTCATTGAATTTAAAAAGGTGAAGAAAGAGTATATCGGTGAAATAAATGTACTTGCAGTACATGATTGTTCTTTTACAATTGATAAAGGTGAATTAGTTGTTATTTTAGGACAGAGTGGTGCAGGGAAAACGACTATTTTAAATATGCTTGGTGGTATGGATTATGCAACTTCTGGTGAAATTACAGTTGACGGAAGACGTATTGATCAAATGAAGAAAAAAGAGTTAGTTTATTATCGTCGTAAAGATATTGGTTTTGTTTTTCAATTTTACAATTTAATTCCTAATTTGACTGCATTAGAAAATGTAGAATTGGCTTGTGAATTATGTGATCAAGCTTTAGAACCTAAAAAAGTTTTAAAACAAGTTGGTTTGGAAAAGAGAATGAATAATTTTCCAGCACAATTATCAGGTGGTGAACAGCAACGTGTTGCTATTGCAAGAGCAATTGCAAAAAAACCTAAATTACTATTATGCGATGAGCCAACTGGGGCTTTAGATTCTAAAACTGGGCAAAAAGTAATTGAATTATTGGAAAATACTTGTCATAATATGGGAATTACAACAGTAGTTATTACCCATAATGCTATGATTGCTGAAATTGCTAATAAAGTAATCCATATTAAAAATGGTACTGTAGATCATATTGAAATAAATGAACACCCAAAATCTGCGAAAGAAATTGTGTGGTGATAATATGTTATTACAAAATACCATTCGTAAAATTAAAAAATCATTTGGGCGTTATTTTTCCTTAATTGTAATTGTATTTATTGGTGCTGCCTTATTTGGTAGTTTACAGTTATGTGCACCAAGTATTAAAAATGTTCAAAAAAAGTATTATGATGATACTCATTTGATGGATTTAAAAATTACTGGAACACTAGGTTTAACAGATCAAGATGTGAAAAGTTTAAAGCAGTTAAAATCTGTAAATCAAGCAGTAGGTAGTTATTCCAAAGAAGTATTGGATGATAGTAAAACAGTTAAAATACATGCAATTGAGGATGAAATAAATGGTTTTCAACTAGTAGAAGGAACTATGCCTCGACAAAATGATGAATGCTTAGCTGATGCTTCTCATTATCAAGTAGGAGATATTATTAAAATTACTGAACCTGAAAATCAAAATGATTTAAAAAATAAAACTTTTAAAGTTACCGGTACGATTCATTCTCCATTATATACTGGTACTAATTATGGAAGTAGTCAAATTGGTGATGGTAAATTATATTCGTATCTTTTTGTTTTGAAAGATGTGTTCCAATATGATGCTTATACAGAAATATATCTGACAATGAATCAATCAACAGAATATCAAATTTATTCTACTGAATATAATAAACATGTTGAAACTTTAAAGAAAGAGATTCAACAAATTCAAAAGAAAGCAGAACAACGTCGTTATGATGAATTAACTTCTGATTTAGTGACAAAGTTAGATCAATTAAAAACTTTAAATAATATGATGCCAAATGCTACATATCAAGAAAATATTCAAAAATTAGAAGATGCAATTGCCATGGTTGGTGAAAGTAAATGGTATCTTTTAGATAGATATGATAGTGTTATATCCTATAAAATATTAGAAATGCAATATGATGAAGTTCAAATTTTAGCAAATATTATTCCTTTTTTCTTTTTAGTAGTAGTATTACTTATGACATCTAATACAATGATGCGTATGATCACAGAAGAAAGAAGTGAAATGGGGGCAATGACTTCAATTGGAGTTTCTAACTTAGGAATTATGAGACATTATGTTATATATGTATTGACTAGTACAATGCTAGGAACTCTTTTAGGATATTTCTTTGGTAGTTATGTATTAACACCACTTTTCTATAGTTGCTTTCCAGTAGAAATGCCAGATTTACAATACCAATTTCATTTTTCTTTATTTTTCGTGTTACTTATTTTTATATCATTATTAATGTTAGCTGTTACAATTTATTCTTGTAATCAAGTATTTCGTTTAAGACCTGCAGAATTATTGAGACCTGCATCTCCTAAAAGTGGGAAAGGCATTATGCTAGAACGAATTTCTTGGTTGTGGAATCGTTTTTCATTTTCATGGAAAATTACCATCAGAAATATTGCTCGTTATAAAAAGCGTGTTTTTATGACAATTGTTGGAACTGCTGGATGTACATTTTTAATTTTAATTGGATTTGGAATTCAAGATAGCATTGATGGAGTTGGTGCTAAACAATATCATGAAATCTTAAAATATGATAATATGATTGTTTTAAAAAATTCAATAACTACTATTTCAAATGAATTAAATGAAGATTTAGAAAAATCTATTAAAAGCCCTTTATTATTAAATCAAACGATATTTCAAGTAAATACCACAACAGATGATATGGACGCATATGTGATAGCACCAGAAATAGTAGATCATACCTTTTATCAATATTTTGTGTTAAAAAGTAATCATGATCATAAAACTAAAAAATTATCTAACAATGAGGTTTATGTAACGACTCAAATTGCAAGACGATGTGATATTGAAAAAGGTGATAAGATTACTTTAGAAGATGGAGATGGAAATACATATCAAGTAATTGTTGGCGATATTATAGAAAATTATGTTTCTAATTATATTTATATGACACGAGAATTATATGAAAAAACATTTGAAACCAAATGGAATGGAAATGTAATTGTATCAAAAAATAAAATAAATAATGAAACAAAGATTGCTAATTCATTACTAGATTCAGGTAATGTATTAAGTGTTCAATTTTCTAATGATTTATTACATGATGTAAATAGTGGAATTAGTGGTTTAAATAATGTCATTTTTGTATTAATTATTATTGCATCATTATTAGCAATTTCTGTATTATATAATCTGACATCAATTAATATTAGTGAGCGAATTCGTGAAATTTCAACATTAAAAGTATTAGGGTATACTGATGGCGAAGCAGAACGTTATATATATCGTGAAACTATTATTATGGTTATTGTTGGAATTATTATAGGGCTTATTATTACACCAATGATACATCATGAAATTGTTAATCTATTACAAAATGATGAAACTTTATTATTAGAACAGATAGAATATTCTAGTTATATTTATGCATCATTATTGACTTTTATATTTGCGATTATTATGCAAGTAGTAACATATTTTAAACTGAAAAAAATAGATATGATTGAAGCGTTAAAATCAGTTGAATAGAAAAGAGGATAATATGAATACAACGCGTAGTTATACACATCAAATTTATGAATTAACTGGAACTTATTTTGATCAATTTCATCATGAAATTGTTTTATATGGAGATTTAGTAATGAAACTTGATGGAATGTTTGAAGGAATATTAGAAGAATATAAAAATCATAATTTTCAAAGAAAATGCTATGTAGCAGGGGAAATATATGATGGAAAAGGGATTTCTCTTACAAAGTTATCCGCATTTGGTAAACAAAGAAAAACATATTATTTAGGCATTTTAACAAAAGAACAAGAGGATGGTTTACAAATGGAAGGAGAATGGAGTTATCATCAAGAATATCAAAGAGTTACTGAATATGATGATATACAACAAAAAATTATATATGATGGACCATTTACTGACGAAGTTTCGTATGGGGGAATTTTTCAAATTCAATTACAAAAGAAAGATACTTTTCACAGAGATGTTTTAAATCGTTTAAAAGGAATTCATATGTTTGTTGATCAATTGCCTCTTCATTTACAAGATTGTAAACATCATATTTTTAATTCTTTTGAAAATACCAAAAAAAGAAATGCTTTTTATCAACTTTATTATCAATATAAAGAAGAACAATTAGAAATACTTCAAACATTAAAATCTAAAGTAAAATTAAAAAAGAGATGATTCATCTCTTTTTTTTGTCCAATCAAAAAAACTTTATGTACATAAATTATGGTAAGTGATGTTTTATGGAAATGATATTATTTTTATTTACTCTTTCAATAGATACTTTTTGTATGGGGTTATCTTATGCGTTACATAAAATTAAGATTCCTTATTATAGTTCGCTAGTTATTAGTTTTATTTCTAGTATCATGTTATTATGTTCTATTATTTTTGGAATTATAATTAAAAATTATATATCGATATATTGGATTCAATTTCTTTCTTTTCTATTATTATTTCTTTTTGGAATGTTGAAATTATTAGAAACAAATTTAAAAAGGCATACATTTCAAATTAAAATATTTAAAATCAATTTTATGATCCAAATTTATTTAGATTATACAAAAGCTGATTATGATCATTCCAATAAATTATCAATTCATGAAGCAATTCCTTTAGCATTTATTTTGTCACTAGATTCACTTGCAACAGGTTTTATTTTATCAACTTCAACATTTTCTGTTTTTTCAATTTTTTTTATTGCTTTTTTATTTAGTTTTTTTAGTATTCAATTTGCAGTATTATGTTCTTTATTTTTATCTAAAAAAACTCATTTCGATTTATCTATTTTTAGTGGATATTTATTTATTCTTTTAGCTTTTTTAAAATTATTATCTATTTTATAATTTGTTAGTATTTTTGATTTTATGTTATAATGTTATCGCATAGAAAAGAGGATATAAAATGAAAAATAAAGTGGTTATTGTAGGATGCGGTAATGTTGGAATGAGTTATGCTTATGCTTTAGTGAATCAAAAAACTTTTGTAAAAGAATTGGTTTTAATTGATATTAATGAAGAAAGAGTAGCTGGAGAAGCTATGGATTTGAGCCATGGTATTCCATTTGCACCAAGTAAAGTTCAAATTAAAGCAGGTACTTATGACGATTGTAAAGATGCTAAAATTGTTTGTATTTGTGCTGGTGCTAATCAAAAACCAGGTGAAACTAGGTTAGATTTAATTAAGAAAAATTATAGAATTTTTAAAGATTTAATTCCTAAAATTATGAATAGTGGTTTTCACGGATTATTTTTGATTGCAACAAATCCAGTTGATGCTATGAGTTATTTTACATATCGTTTGTCAAATCTTCCTGCTAGTCATATTATTGGTTCTGGAACAACTTTGGATACTTCACGTCTTCGTTATTTAATTAGCGAAAAATTAGACATTAATGCCAAAAATATTCATGCATATGCATTAGGAGAACATGGGGATAGTGAATTTGTACCCTGGAGTCATGCAAGTGTTGGATTGGAAAGCATTTATTCTTATTTATCAGATGATGATTTAAATGCCATTTGTGAAAATGTAAGAAAAGCTGCATATGAAGTGATTCAACGAAAAGGAGTTACTAATTATGGAATTGGAATGTGCTTAGTACGTATTACAAATGCTATTTTAGGAAATGAAAACACAATTCTTTCTGTTTCTACATATCATGAAAAAGAAAATGTATTTATTAGTACTCCAAGTATTATTAATCAAGATGGAGTAAAAAATCAAGTATTATTTCCGTTAAATGAGGAAGAACAAGCAAAATTAAATCATTCTATGGAAGTAATCCATCAAGCAATTTGTTCTGTATTACAAGATGAAAGTAATAACAATTAAAGAACCGTTTGCATCATTGGTTGCAGATGGTATAAAAAAAGTAGAAACAAGAAGTTGGAAAACAAACTATCGTGGTGAAATTTATATTCATGCTGGTCTTACAAAGGTACCAGAACAAGATGAAAGAATAAAAAAATTGATTACTTTTTTACCTTCTAAAAAATTTTTATATGGTCATATTATTGCCAAAGGAAAGTTAGTAAATTGTATTTATATGGATGAAAAGTTTTTAGAAACTATAGAAAATAACCCTATAGAAAAATTATGTGGTCATTATGAAAAAGGTAGATATGCATGGGTTATAGAAGATATACAAAGATTAGAACATCCAATTTTGGTAAAAGGAAAATTAGGAATATGGAATTATGAAAACAACAATCAAAAATGATTGTTGTTTTATAAATATTGTAGATAATTTTGATATCCTTCTTTTTTCATTTTTTCTTTGGGGACAAATTTTAAAGATATACTATTAATGCAATAATATTTTTTGAATCCTTCTTTATAACATAAATATCCTAAATGATTATGACTTGTTTTGGAACACAATTTAGTTTTTAGTTGAAACTTTGAAATGCATACTTTTTTAATAATTGTATGTTGACAAATAGGTTTTGAAAAGCAAGGCCATCCATCATTATAATTTAATTTATCTTTTGATGAAAATAGGGGAGTATGTGTATCAACATCAATATAAATTCCTTCTTCTTGTAATTTCCAATAAGCATTATAAAAGGGTGGTTCAGTTCCTCCTTTTTTTGTAACATAAAAATAAAGTGGATTCATATTTGCTTTATTTTCGATATTTAAATTTTGTAAAATACGATTTGAAAGTTGAAACTTGGAGAAAGGATGTTTTTTTAAATAATCTTGATGATAGTCTTCAGCCATTGTATAATTTCTTAATATAGATATGTCAATCTTTATTTTTTTATGGTATCTTCTTTGTAATTTCGTAAAAAAATCTTTTATTGTTTTTTGATCTTGGACATCAGAATAAAAAATGCCTATTCGATATTGTGGCTTTTTATTTTTGATTGGTAAGACAAATAAAAAGAAAAAATCTAATAGTTTTATTAGTGATATTTGGTAAGGATTATAATAAACTTTAATTGTTTCTGCATGACCACTATTTCGGCATACATCTTCATAGTTAGGATGATTTTTCTTTCCGTTAGCATAACCAACTTCTGTTTTTATCACTCCATGTATATTTCTAAAATATTCTTGTCCTTTCCAAAAACATCCACATGCGAAATAAATTTCTTTCATTTTATTCACCATTTTTATTATGATATTATTTTTTTATTTCATTCGTATAGTATTTAATCTTTTGGTATTCTTGAATGAGAAACTGATCAATTCCTTTTCTGCAATGAGCAGGAGAAGTAGAGGGTAAATAAATGGCATTTATTTTTGTTTTAGGAAAAATATACTTTTGATAAAGTGAGTATGCTTTTTTTCCTGTTGTAAAAATAGCTTTTATCTGACTATTCATTAAGATTGGGGTTAAATCATTGGGAATGATATCTTTAATAGAGCTATCACTTGATCCATTTATAGTACAGCTTTGAATGACATCAAATAAAGCAATATGATGTTTATTTAAAAATGAAAGTTTTTCGTCTATTGTTTGTGGAATTTTTTCTTCATATATAGTACTCAGAGTTTTCCAAAAACGATTTTGTGGATGAGCATAATAAAATTTTTCTTGTCTTGATTTGACTGATGGAATACTTCCTAATATTAAAACTTTAGAATCTTTATGATAAATAGGTTTTAATGTATGTTCTACTTTCATGAAATCACCATATTCAGTATAAAATAATTCATTCAAAAAGACAAATCTTTGATACAATAGAAATAAAGTGGTGATAAAGTGAAAGAAAAAACAAATGTAATGAGAATATTAGAGAAACAAAAAATACCATATAAAAGTTATTATTATAATGAGAAAGAAGCAATAAGTGGTATAGAAGTAGCAAAAGTATTAGATGAAAATCCGGAACAAGTTTTTAAAACTTTAGTAACAATATCTAAAAATAAAAAAATTTATGTATTCATGATTCCGGTAATAGAAGAGTTAGATTTGAAAAAAGCAGCAAAAATAGTATCAGAAAAATCATTAGAAATGTTAAAACAAAAAGATTTGCTTTCATATACTGGTTATATACATGGTGGTTGCTCTCCAATTGGAATGGTAAAAGATTATCCTCTTGTTATTCATAAAAGTGCTGATCAATTTTCAACAATTATTTTTAGTGCAGGTAAAATAGGATATCAAGTAGAAATTAGTGTAAAAGATTTACTTATATATAAGAAAGCAAATCTTTATGATATTATAAAATAAAAACTCGAATAATATATTCGAGTTTTTTTATAGAAAGTTAACTTATTTTAGTTATTGATACACATCCAGAATATAAATCATTTGGAACTAATTTAATATCTACGTCAGAAGTATTAATAAGTCGATAACTTGTTCCAGGTAAAGCTTCAAAAATAGCATTTCCGTTGATCGTTCCAGTATCGCAGCAAGTTAATTTATTATGTGTAAAAGAGTGGGCAATCAGAACATCATTTGGCCAAAATTGATGGAATTCAATTCCCAAAGCTTTTGACTCACAAGAATTATCAGATTTGTCGCTATGTCTTGCATTAATCCACCAATGAATAATATAAATTCCTTTTTCTGGAATTGAAAAATCACCAGTTGCAGGATTATATGAAATTTTATTAGACAAATTTGTAGTTTGGAATAATACAGGTTGTTGTTTTGCTACCGTAGTATCTGTTTCATCATGTACCATAGCATAACTATCTAATATACTGCTTGGTCCAGTAGGTCCATAGGCCCTGTTGGACCACATTGTTTTAAACAATTAATGACTCTACATAAACAGTCATCTTGATTTGTATCTGTACAATTGTTAACGTCGTAATTCTTTTCTAATTCTTCCATTTTTTCCTCCTTCCACTTTATTTTATGAAGGAAAGAAAAAAGTTCGTGGAGAGAACAACTAGAAAACATAAAAATAATTATATTTGATAAATTATTATTAATATATTTCATAAATTTTATATATTTTTAATGCTACATAGATATAGTATAATAAGCTTAGCTTTTAGTATAATGTTGTGCGAAACAATTTTATTAAAAAAGAAGATGGAGACAATATAAACGTAATGAATAACAATAAATAATCAAAGTTTTAAATTCAGGAGGTTTAAATTATGAAAAAAATAAAAATTAGTAGAAATTTAAATGTTAATGATAGCAGTATAGAATTTAAATATGAAGGTATTATTCATTTTTTGGAAATGAATGAAGATAAGATGAATGATTTAATAGATGATTTTATCAATAACCACAATCATAATAATATGTTAGAAAATATAACTATCATAAGAACCATACTAAAGGGATGTGAAGAAAAATTATTGTATATTTATTATTGTGATATAAATGGTTCAGAACTTGTTAAATATAATGATGCACATATGGTTCTGTATGAAAAAAGTAAAAAAGAGCAATATGACAAATATTATGATCGATATAAAGTTAAATATGAATTAGATCATGGTATAAAAATTGATTATAATAATCATGAGTATGATGTTGACAATTGCACTAATATTAATTTACTTGCTAAAGAAATTATGAATATTACGAGTCAAATTTATCATTTGGAAAAAGCAAAATCTGTGACTCTTGATGATGACTCAAAAGAATTAATAGAAATATATAGATTATTTTATAATGAAGATCTAGATTTTAGTAGTAAAGATATTCATATAAAAATACAAACGATGATGTCTATATTAGGTGAATTTGGTATAGCTTTAGGCGATGATTATACGTTTAATTTATGTGGATCATCAAAAATACCTATGTCTATAAATTTAAAACAATTAGTTAATAAATTATATCCATTCGGAAAAGTTGATAACGTTGGTACTCACATAAAATTAAAAGAGGATGTCGCAACAATTGTAAATATTGTTGGAGAATGTATAAGAGAAACTATTGGAAATCAAGTTGATTTAAATGATAATTTAATAACAATTAGCAAAATTATTCATGCAAGTAGATATAATCTTCTTTCAAACGGTGATGTAGGAGAAATTTCTGAGTTTACTAATAGAACAGATGAAGAAGTTGAATCAAGTATGAAATTAGTGAAACGTATTGAAAAAAAGATTAAAAAAAGATGATTTAGATTTCTAATGTTCTAAATCATCTTTTTTATATTTCATATTTAAAATAAAAACTTACGAACTTTTTACAGTCCGTAAGTTGTATTCAAATGGAGCGGATGATGAGAATCGAACTCACGTAATCAGCTTGGAAGGCTGAGGTTCTACCATTAAACTACATCCGCAATTCAGTAGGCACTTTTAATTATACTTGATTTTCAATAAATGTCAAGTATAAAGTTAAAAAAAATTAAAAATTTAAAAAAAATAGTACAATTTACATTTATTTTGTTATAATAAATATATACAAAAGCTAAGAATAGGAAGGTGTTGAGCTATGAGATATGTAACGAATATGAATAGCTCTGGCTTTGATAAAATTAAAAGGGGAGTAAAACATCATGGATATCGTCTTTATGATCGTGTTGGAAGACATTTGAAAATTGGAGACGAAATTTTAATTCGTTTAGAGCCAGATTTAAGAGAGTGTATTTTAGTAAATATTGTAGGAATTGCTCATTATAAAACGTTTTATGATTTATATACGGATCTTTTTGATGTTGATTTTAAATATCGCTATCGTTCTGTAAATGATATTTTAAAAGAAAATTTTAAACACTGGTATACAGAAAAAGAGGAAAAAAAATATGGTGCTATGGTGTTTAAGTTTGAAGTAACAAAAGTATTTTCGAAACTGTAAAATTAGTTTACAGTTTTTTTGTTTTTTCTTGTTTTTTTAATTTTTTCAGTGTTATACTGAAAATATAGAAAGAAGTTATAAATATGTTTCAATTAAAAGGAAGAGTTGTAGCAATTACATGAGCATCTAGCGGCCTTGGAAAACAAATGGCAAAAGGTTTTGCTAATCAAGGCGCGGATTTAGTGCTTATGGCTAGACGTTTAGAAAGATTAGAAGAATTAAAAGTAGAGTTAGAAAAGTTAGGGATTCGTTGTTTACCAGTAAAATGTGATGTAACAAATCCTATGGAAGTAAAAGCAGCTGCAGAAAAAGCAAAGGAAGTCTTTGGAAAAGTAGATGTTTTAGTAAATTGTGCTGGTTCAGCAAAAAACAATGGTGTGTTAAACATGACTGATGAAGAATGGAAGTTTACGATGGATACAGATTTAAATAGTGTATTTTATGTAACACGTGAATTTGCAAATAAATTTATAGAAAATAATTTGGCTTATGATATGAATAATTATGTGTATTTAGATTTTAATTTTTATGACTAAAAAAGAGGATTAAATGTTTTTATAATATTTTCTATTTCTGTTAAATTATATTTTGCTTTATGTTCTTTAATGTAAAATGGCTTATTATTAAATAAATAAAAACTTACGAACAATAAAAGGTTCGCAAGTTTTTTTAATGGAGCCTTAATTATACACGTATGCGAAATTAAGGTTATAAGATTTGATTAAATCTCTCTGATGAAATTATATCATTTTATTATATATTTTCAAGGAGTATAGAAAAAATGTCAAAATATAGTATAATTAATTTGGTTTTTAACTTGATATAAATAATATAATATTGGGGGCAATAATTATGATTGAAAAATTAAAAGAAAATTTAGATAGCAATAAAATATTTGTTTTAGGGGAGGTTACAACGAATGCTGAAATAGATCAAAAATATAAATGATTATTTAAACATTATCCAAATATAAAAAGAGAAAATTTATTTTTTATATGTTCTACATTATTAAAACCAGAAGTTATAATTGGATGTTGTAAATATTATAACATTGATATAAAACAAACAGCATTTGTAGATGATAGAATTGATATTTTAAGAAAAGCAGAAACTTTGGGGATAGATTCTTATCACCATAGTTCTTTTACAGAATAATTATGAAGGATTAGAAAATGAAGAGATTATTAAAAATTAGTTTTGACTTATCTTTATTGTCTTTTATACCAATAATTTCATGGTTTTTATTAGGTATAATAGTTGACAAAAATTTGATTAATATTTTTACTTTAACTTATCCAATACAATTTATATATTATATATTAAAATCTGTATTTTCTACCGGTGCTAATATTTGTAAGGAAAAAGATAAAAACAAAAATGCTGTAATGTCAGGTATGATTATAGGGACTATTGTTTCGATAATTATTTTTGCAATATTATTATTTAATATAGATAATTATATAAATTTTATGAACATGGATATCGATACTTATAAAGTGTTCACCATATATTCTGTATTACAATTATTTATTTGTTTAGAATTTGCAATGATGTTAAATAAATTATATTATGAAGAAAAAAATACTTTAGCAAATAAGTATTCGTTAATATTTAGCTTGTTGAACTTTATATTGTTAATTGGAACATCTCTAATAACAAAAAATCAAATTACTATAATTACTACAACGTTAATTCCATTGGCAATATTTACTTTATATATTTATATAAAAAACAGTAATAAGTTCAAATTGCATTTAAACATTTTAAAATGTATTAAATATGATTCGGTAGAATTGTTCAATAACATTGCCTTTTTCTTAATTTTTTTATTTGGTTTAAGTAATGCTTTAGAATATGGAGAACAATTTGCAAGTGCGCTGACATTTATATCGCTTATAACAGACACACAGTGGGATACTGCGGATGCAATCGTTACTGCAGCAACAATTGATATTAGTAAAAATGAATTTAACTATAAGTATCATAGAAATAATGCTTATAAATTATTAGGTATATTATTTATAACCAGTTTAGTTATGTTTATTTGTTTATATGGATTTTATGATTTGAATTTTAAAATTACGATGATTTATTTTGGATTCGAAATTATAAATTTCATAATTTATCCTATATACAGAATTAAAACTTGTTATTTACAATTAGAATGGTCTGCTTTTAAAACAACATCTAATAAAATATGTGCTTCTGTTTTGAGAATGATGATGTCTTTTTTAAAAACACCATTTTGTACAGGTATCGGACAAGTATGTTCATCAGTATATCAATTTATTTCTGTAAGTATATTTTTTAAATTAAATTATAATGTAGATAAAACAGGAAAAGTATCATCAAAAAAGATTATTAATAAAGACAATGCTTAGTTGGCATTGTCTTTATCATAATCAATAGAAATATATTTTTAATGTGCTATTTTGTAATTTTAAATATTCAATTTTAGTACTAATTGCTTGTTTATTTTCAAAATAACCTAGATAATGAAATTTATTTTTTACTTCGATTAAACAATTGATATTTTCTTCTAATGTTTTAAGAATTTTTTCCTTTTTCATTTCTGGCTTTTTAACTTCATATCCTATAATTAAATTTTTAATATATTCAGATTGAGATAATTTTAATTTTGAAAAATCTCTTTTTAAAATAAATTTTTCATCATCACTTAAAAATACATTAACTTTATTATTTTTTATTCTCTTAATTTAAAATTTTTTCTAAAATTTAAGGTTAAGGAAATTATAAATTAAGTGCTAGTTAGACAATATAATCATTTATATACCAGATATAATATAAAAAGAGGATTAAATTATTTTTATAATTTTTCCTCTTTTTTGATAAAATAAAAACTTACGAACTATAAGGTTCGTAAGTTGTTTTCAAATGGAGCCTTAACTATACACGTATGCGAAATTAAAGCTATAAGATTTGATTAAATCTCTCTGATAAATTCATTATATCATTTTCCTATGTATTTTCAAGGGAGTATGGAAAAATTTTGATATTTATAGTATAATTATACCAGTTCAAAACAAGGAGGAAGTTATGGAAAAAGTAATTGAAATTGAAAACTTAACTAAAAGTTATGGTAAATTTAAAGCAATAGATGATTTATCAATCTATGTTGAAAAAGGTAAAATATTTGGACTTCTTGGACCAAATGGAAGCGGTAAATCAACTACTATAAATTGTATTTTATCTTTATTAAATTTTGAGAAAGGAAGTATAAAAATATTTGGTAAAGAAATGCAACCAAATTGTTATGATATAAAATCAAAAATTGGTGTTGTATTTCAAGATGTTGCAGTTTTTGATGAATTAACTGTATATGAAAATATTAATTATTTTTGTGGATTATATATAAAAAATAAAAAGAAAAGAGAACAATATGTTGAGGACGCAATAAAATTAACTGGACTTGGAGAATTTAAAAAATTCCGACCAAAACAACTATCTGGTGGATTACTTAGAAGATTAAATATTGCTTGTGGTATTGCACATAAACCAGAACTTATATTTTTAGATGAGCCAACTGTTGCAGTAGATCCTCAAAGTAGAAATAGTATTTTAGAGGGAATTAAAGAATTAAATAAAAATGGTGCTACAATTGTTTATACTACACACTATATGGAAGAAGTAGAACAATTATGCAATAGAATAGCAATTTTAGATAAAGGAAAAGTAATTGCACTTGGTACAAAAGAGGCTTTAAAAGAATTAACAACAATGGGTGAAAAAATCACAGTAGAAGCCCCAAACTTGAAGAAAGCAATTGTATCTGAATTAAAGACTATGGAAAATATAATAGATGTTAAGTATGAAGATGCTACTTTATTTGTTACATATAAAAAAGGTGAAGATAATCTTGAAAAAATGATATCTTTCCTAAAAGAAAATAATGTTAAATATACTAAAATATTTTCTGAACTTCCAACTCTGAATGATGTGTTTTTAGAATTAACAGGAAAACAATTAAGAGATTAAGGAGGAAATTATGTTTAAGCATTTATTTATGAATAAAATGAAGATTCTTTTGAAAAATAAAGCGATGCTTTTTTGGTCATTAATATTTCCTTTTGTATTAGGTACATTCTTTCAACTTGCGTTAGGTAATGTAGGTGAGGCTTTTGAAATGGAAGTTATACCTGTTGCAGTTGTGGATAATCAATATTATCAAGAAGATAAAATATTAAAAGAAGTGATTTCTAGTTTGTCAAAAGAAAATGAAAATCAATTATTTAATACTGTGTATGTTGATGAAAGTGAGGCACAAAAATTATTAGATAATGAGGAAATTGATGGATACATATTATTAAAGGAAGATAATAATCCCCAAATGATAGTAAAAACAAATGGAATAAATCAAACTATTATAAAGAGTGTGCTAGATGAATATTATCAAATGTCTAATGCAACAACTCAAATGATAAATTATAATCCAGAAATTTTATATAATGGTGTATTAGAAACATTATATGAAGAAAAGAATTATATTACAGATGATTCAAACGAAAATATAGATTTCAGTATAAATTACTTTTTTACTCTTATCGCAATGACTTGTTTATACGGAAGTTTAATTGGTCTTGAAGTTATAAAAGACTGTGAGGCTAATTTAAGTAAAAAAGGAGCAAGAATGTGTATGGCTCCAGTAAATAAATTTAAAATGATATTAGCAGGATTACTTGCAGGTTATGTCATTCAACTTGTAGCACTTGCATTATTGTTCTTATATTTGATATTTGTATTTAATATAAATTTTGGAAATCAAATATTACCAACAGTAGTGTTAGCAATGGTTGGATGCTTAGCAGGTACATCATTAGGAACTTTTGTAGGAGTTTCTAACAGAAAATCAGAAGGATTTAAAATAGGAATATTAATTTCTGTAACAATGACTTGTTGTTTCTTTTCTGGAATGATGGGAGTTATTGATATAAAAGTATTCTTTGATGAAACATTCCCATTGCTTGCTAAAATAAATCCAGTAAATATTATTACTGATGGTTTATATTCATTATTTGCTTACGATAATTTAGATGTTTATTATAATTGTTTAGCAAGAATATCAATTTTTTCTCTGGTATTAATAGCATTATCTTTTATGTTTATAAGGAGGAAAAAATATGATAGTATTTAAGAATTATTTTAATATAGTTAAAAGACATTTAGGTATTATAATAATGTTTTCTGCTATCTCTATCGGAGTATCTGTTATAAATACAAGTTATACAAGTACAGAAGATTATGTTAGTGTAGAGCCCAAAATAGCAGTAATAAATTATGATGAGTCTTCTTTATCTAATAATTTTGTAGATTATATTACAGAACGAGCAGAAATAGTAGAAGTTGAAGATAATGAAAAAGCAATTCAGGATTCTTTATATTTGAATAAAGTAGATTCTATTTTAATAATACCTGACAACTTTGGCGCAAATCTTTTAATGGGAAATGAACCAAATGTAAAAATTAAAAAATCCACACAAAATGTTTCAGAATATACTGAACTTTTGGTTAACAGATATTTTAAAATAGCAGAAAATTATTCAAAAGTTGGTATGACCGAAAATGAAATAATTAATAATATAGAAAAAGATATTCAAAATGAGATTGAAGTAAAAGTTTCAAGTGAAAATCAATCTGATATGGAAAAGTTAGCGGTTTATTATAGTTTTGAAAATTATGCTTTCCTATCAATATTTACATTTATAATTGGAACAATAATGTGCATATTTAATAAGGAAACAATAAGAAAAAGAAATAATGTAAGCAAACTAAATCCTAAAAGTTTTTCAAATCAATTGTTTTTAGGACATATGACATTAACTTTAAGTATATGGGCAATTTTTATTTTAATAAGTGTTATTCTTTATAAAGATTTGATGTTTACTATAAACGGATTACTGTTAATACTTAATTCGTTATGTTTTGCAATTACTGCTACAAGTTTAGCTTATTTGATAGGATGTTTAATTAAGAATGAAAATGTAATTTCTGGAATACAAAATGTAATTTCATTGGGATTAAGTTTTATTTCAGGATGTTTTGTTCCGATTGAATGGTTAGACACAAATATAATTAACTTTTCTAAAATATTTCCTTCATATTGGTTTATACAAGGAAATTATGATATAACCAAATTATCAACATTTAATTATGAAACTATACAACCTGTTATTCAAAATTGTGGAATAATATTAGCATTTGGAATTATATACCTTTCCATTAGCAAGATTATAATTGCAAAAAAAGTCAAAAACTAATATGTAAATTTTTAATATTCATAAAGACAATGCTTAGGTGGCATTGTCTTTATCATTTTCAATAGGTATATATTTCTTTAGTGTAGTATTCTGTAATTTTAAATATTCAATTTTAGTTCCGATTGCTCGTTCATCTTCAAAATATCCAAGGTAGTGAAATTTATTTTTTACTTTAATTAGGCATTCAATATTTTCTTCTAGTGCTTTAACAATATTCTCTATAATATATTCTTCTTTTTTAGGCTTTGTTTCTTCTTTAACTTCTGGAATTTTAATCTCATATCCTATAATTAAATTTCTAATATACTCAGACTGAGATAAGTTTAATTTTGAAGAATCTCTTTTTAAAATAAATTTTTCATCATCACTTAAAAATACATTAACTTTATTATTTCTTATTCTCATAATTTGAAATTTCCTTTCTAAACATTAAGGGTATGGGAATTCCCATATACGAATTTATACGGGAGTATAAATTCAGTGCTGGCTATACACAATATGTGAGTACGTACTCACACATTTTCAGTATAAATTAATTCTTTTAATATAATTTCTTCAGCAGTATTTTTATAATTATTCATAAGTTTTACCCATTCAATTTGATTTGTTTCTTTACTTTTTTCAGATAGTTTTTCATCTGATATTTTATAACTTTCCATCAAATTGTTTAATAAATTTTCTTCGTCTTTACTTACTGAAACAAGATGATTAGTAAGTTCATCTTTCATTAAAAGTGTAGTGTAAAGTGCTTTTTTATGTTCTTTTAAATAATCAAGTCTTAACATTCCATATTTATTAATTGTTCCTTTTTTATTATCATTTAAGGTTAAATTTGGTAATTCATAATCACCAGTTCTTGTATATTTTAATTCCATTTTTAATCATTCCCTTTCTTATTTGGTTTGTTAGGATTGTAAGTAACAATTCCATATTTTGTTTCAATATCTTCTTTATTTATGATTGATTTTGTTTTTATTTCAGTAGGTGA
>CAMBYP010000014.1 GCA_945872435.1 uncultured Mycoplasmatota bacterium | reverse complement strand
CAGGTGGCGATGGTGCAGAAGTAATTTATGCACTTCGTAATAATGCAACATTATCAAATACTATTTTAAGTGAACTTGAAAAAAGTGGTCAAAATGTACGTGAAGCATTTCAAAAACGCCTTCCTAGTAATACTTCTAAAGATTATTATTTTATTCATAGAGATACAGGAAAAAATACCGAACCTGTTATTGTAGAATATGGTTTTTTAGATAGTACTGGTGACGATCCAAAACAATTAAAAGAAGATTCAGAATTATATGCAGAAGCAGTAGTACGTGCAGTAATGAAATATATAGGTAAACCATACTCAGGTGGTAATATAGAGGGAACATATACTGTAAAAAGCGGAGATAGTTTATGGAGTATTGCTAATCGTTTCGGTACTACAGTTGCTGTTTTAAAAGAGTTAAATAATTTGAATACCAATGAACTATCAGTAGGTCAAGTATTAAAACTACCAGAATCTACATCTTCGTCAGAATCAGGTATTACATCAAATACATATACTGTAAAAAGCGGAGATAGTCTATGGAGTATTGCTAGAAAGTATAACACAACTGTATCTGAAATACAGAAATTAAATCAGTTGTCATCAACGTTACTACAAGTAGGTCAAGTATTAAAACTACCAGGATCTACATCTTCATCAGAATCAGGTGTTACATCAAATACATATACTGTAAAAAGCGGAGACAGTCTATGGAGTATTGCCAATCGTTTTGGAGTAACAGTAAAAGAGTTAATGGACTATAATAATTTGAATTCTAATTTACTTAGTATAGGTCAAGTGTTGAAGATACCTACAAATAGTTCTTCGCCAAAAATGTATATTGTAAAAGCTGGAGATACGATTTTTATGGGGAATAATGAGTAATATTATAATGTGTATATAATTTTATTTTCTTTATTTTCTTTTTATAGTATAATAGAAATATATAAAAAAAGATGTGAATAATAAATGACTGTATTTTTACAAATTGTATTTATTTTTTATTTAGGAAGTACTTTTGGATGGACAATATAATTATTTTTTAGAAGAATTGTTCATAAAAAATGGATTAATCCAGTCTTTTTAATTGGTCCTTATTTACCAATATATGGATTTGGATTGGTTTTTTTAACAAACATATATTTTATTTTTCAAAGTCAATCAATTAATCCTATTATAGTTATTTTATTGATGAGTTTTGTTATGACTCTTATAGAACTAATAGGTAGATTAATTAGTTTAAAAAATAAAATAAGATTATGAGATTATAGAGATAGATGGTTAAATTATAAAGGAATTATTTGCCCATTATTTAGTGTAATATGGACTATTGTAGGGGCTTTGTATTATTATATAATTGCAGAAGATATAATTAATGCGTTAGGTTGGTTTAGTGAAAATATAGCTTTTTCATATATTCTTGGAATTTTTACTGGATTAATAATTATAGATGCATTTTATTCATGCAAACTATATTCAAAGATTAAAAAATATGCTAAAGAAAATAATATTATTATTAAATATGAACAATTGAAAGTTGATATTAAAGAATTTCAGAAGAGTGCAAGAGAAAAATATTCTTTTTTGAATCCTTTTAATCAAACTAAGCCTTTAAAAAATTATTTGAATTTATATAAAGAAAAAACAAAAAAATAGGGTAAATTTAATTAACCCTATTTTTATATAAATTGTTTAGAAAAGTAATTATAATTATTCAAACTTTGTCAGGAATTAATTTATCAAAATATAATAATAACTCTTCTTTTGTATATTTATTTTTATTTTTAACCCAATCGATGCCTATGTTTACAATACCTCCTATATAAAATTTTGTAATAACATCTATCGGAATAATAGATATTATATTATTATTTTTTAATCTACTAGTTAAATCTCTATAACTAACATCAATTAGAAAATCTATTACAATTCCATTTTTGTCATTTTTAAGTATAGAATTGTAAGTTTCTCTTTTCTCATCAACATGATTAATTAATATTTTTAGTAATTCCATAAAATAGTTTTTTGATATATCTTCTTCTTTGTTTTCCTTCAGTTCACGTTCTAAATTATTTTTTAAATCATTTATCATTGCTAATAAAAGGTCATATTTGTCTTCGTAGTGCGCATAAAATGTTGAACGATTAATTAAAGCTTGATCACATATATCGGATATTTTAATTTTTTCAAAGTCTTTTTGTTCCATCAATGTAATTAATGCTTCAAATAAGACTTTATTTGTTTTGATAATTCTTAAATCAATTTTGTTTTTCATAATATCACCTGAAATTAATTATATATTATTTTTTTTAAGAAAGCAATTATCAAACAAAAAGTTTGATAACTGTATATGTATATTATTAATTTTTGCTTGTTATCCAACAAAAACGAATATAGTGATGTGTACTTATTTTAAAATTAGCAATAAACTATACAAATGGAGGTGTAAATATGAGAAAAGTTACGGATTTTATAGTGAAAGCAAGATATGTTTTTCTAACACTATTTGTTATATTAGCTATTTTTAGTTTGTATTTGGGGACAAAAGTCAATATCAATGAAGATATCATGAAATATCTACCTGAAACATCTGAAATTAAAATCGGTAAAGATATTATGGATGAAGAATTCATAGAACAAGATTCTTCTGTACTTAATGTTATGTTTAAAGGCTTATCAGATACTGAAAAGGAGGATACTTTAAAAAAATTAGAAAGTATTAATGGTGTAAGCTCAGTTCTTTATGAAAATACAGATGAATATAATAGAGATAAATATACCTTATATGTATTAAATGTTGATGATTATGATCATTCAAAAACAGCAGAAAACGTTTATAATGAAGTAAATGAAATGAAACCAGAAGCTATGAGTGGATCCATATACAGTGAATGGAAACCAGTACTTCAAATTTGGATTGTAGTTGTAGCTATTGCTATGGCCATGATAATACTAACAATATTAAGTGAATCGTATATTGAACCATGGTTGTACTTAATATCAATTGGTGTTGCAGTATTTATAAATAAAGGTACAAATATAATATTCCCAAGCGTATCAAATATCACAGATTCAATTGTTGCGATACTTCAACTTGCGTTATCTATGGATTATTCAATAATGTTATCTAATAGATATAGACAAGAAAGAGAAAAAGAAAAAGATAAAACTAAAGCTATGAAAAATGCTTTATATAATTCATTTAAAGCAATATTAAGCTCTTCAATTACAACAGTAGTTGGACTATTAGCATTAGTATTTATGAGCTTTACAATTGGAAGAGACCTAGGATTAGTACTTGCAAAAGGTGTTGTATTAAGTTTAGTAAGTATATTCTTCTGTTTACCTGGATTATTAGTTTTATGTGATAAATTAATAATGAATTCGAAAAAGAAAACAATTAATTTTAACTTAAAAGGATTAGGTAAATATAGCTATAAAACAAGATGGGTTCAATTAGTATTTATCATTGTCTCATTTATTGCTGCATATATCTTAAAAGGCAATATCGGTATTTTATATACTGGTACTCAACAAGATGAAGTTGGTAAACACTTCCCATCTACAAATCAAATAGCAATTATTTATGAAAATAAATATGATGAAATAATTACTAAATATTGTAAATCAATCGAAGATGATGAAAAAGCAAATCAAGTATTATGTTATGGTAATACAATAAATGAAAAACTTGCCTATAATGAATTAAATCAAAAATTTAAAGATTTAGGTCAAGATACTGAAATAGATGATTATTTAATTAAAATAATTTACTATAACTATTATAATAAAAATACAAAAGATAGCATGACATTATCTGAATTTACTAAGTTTATTAAATCTGATGTATATTCTAACGAAAAAGTATCAGAGAGTATTGATGATAATATTAAAGAAAACATTGATTTATTAGAAAACTTTGCAACAAAAGATAATGTTAATCAAAAAAGAACAGCAAGCGAAATTGCAAACATTTTAGATATGAACGAAAGTGATGCTAATGATTTATTAATTTATTATAATTCAAAGAATTTAGATACTAAAATGTCTATTAAAGATTTTGTTAATTTTATGATAAATGAAGTTAGCGTAGATCCAAATTATGGTAGTAGTGTTGATGCTAATACTCTTGCATCATTAAAACAATTACAACCATTTATTAATACAAATACTATTAATAAACAAATGACTTCAAATGAGATTGCAAATACTTTTGGTATTGATAAATCATTAGTAGATCAATTATTCTTATTCTACAGAACAACACAAGATTCTAAATCTACAATGACAATTAATGAATTTGCAAATGTTTCACTAAACATGTCTAATCAAGATGCTTATAAAGATATGTTTGATGAAAGTACTATTAAATCATTAAACATGTTATCTACATTAAGTAGTGAACAAATAATTGCTAATGAATTAGATGTGTCATCTATGAAAACATCACTTAATAATTTAGGATTAAGTTTAGATGATAATACAATGTTACTTTTATATATTTACTATACAGGATATAATACAAATTCTAAACTAACATTAAATGGATTTGCAAATGTTGCGTTAAATATGGCAGAGCAAGATGCTTACAAATCATATTTTAGTGAAGAGACAAAAAAATCATTGCAAACAATAGTGACACTTAATTCATATTATAATACAGTACTTCCTAATGCCAATTTATATTCAATGTTTGGAATAGATGCAGAAACTGGTGCAAAATTAAATTATGCAATAACTGGAGATTTGTCTGGTAGTTATAGTATGACGCCATTACAATTTGTAAATACATTATTACAAACTCCAGAAATAAATTCTGAGTTAAATAGTAATCAAATCTCACAATTAAGTACTGCTCTTTATGTAATGAGTAATATAACTACAACATATAGTGTAGATGAATTAACAAATGCTTTACAAGAAAATAAAACTATTGTAAGTGTTGTTTATGGTGTATATGATTATCAAAATGGTAATCTTAAGAATATATCAGTTAGAAATTTAATTAATTTTCTATATGAAAACAAATCAAATCCATTTTTATCTGATAAATTATCTACAGCTAGCACTATGTTAGATTTAACATACAAGATAGTTAATAATACAAATACAAGATATACATATAAAGAAATGGCTGCATTAATAGAGCAAAACGAATCTACAGTTAAAAATATTTATGGTGTAGCTGATTATAGTGGTTTAACTACAACAATGAATCCACTTGAATTTGTTAATTTAATATTAAATAATAAAGATAATGAATTACTAAAAGGTAAAATTGATAATAGCACAATTAGTACTTTAAATTTAGTTAAAAAAGTAATGGAATCTACATTAAATAACACTAAATATAATGCAACTGATCTTGCTAAATTACTTGGTAGTGATAAAGATACATTAAGTTTAGTATTATCACTATACAATTCAAGATATATTAAAGCTAATAGTACTATTTCATTAATTGGTTTTACTAATTTTATAATTAGTGATGTTATTCCTAATCCAACATATTCTAGTAAAATCGATAATGAATCAAAAGATAAATTAAATACTGTTAATGCTATTATGAATAATACATTAAATGGAACTAAATATAATTCTTTAGATTTATACAATGTATTAAATAAATTAAGTGATGGATTAGATTACAATTTAATTGATATAGTATATACATACTATGGAAGTAAAAATAATTATGATGATTCATGGAAATTGACAGTAGAAGAAATAGTAAATTATTTAAATAATGATTTATTAAAAGATGAAAAATATTCAAGTTTCTTAGACGCAGATATGACAAAAACAATTAAAGATGCTAAGAATACAATCGATGATGCTAAAAAATTATTAGTATCTGATAAATATTCAAGAGCAATAATTAATTCTAAATATGGTGCTGAAGACAAAGATACATTTAAATTTATCCAAAATGCATTAGATACAGTAGGAGAAAATGATGGTGTATATGTTGTTGGAGAGTCTCCAATGGCACTTGAAATGAGTCAATCATTCAATGGCGAATTAAATTACATTACAATTCTAACAATGATATTTATATTTGTAGTTGTAGCAATTACATTCAAAGATTTATTAGTACCACTAATCTTAGTATTAATGATTCAATGTGCTGTATATGTTACAATGGCAGTATTATCAATTACAGGATCAAGCGTATATTTCATAGCATTATTAATAGTTCAAGCTATTTTAATGGGAGCTACAATAGACTATGCAATTGTATATACAACTTATTATAAAGAGATGAGAGAAACAATGGGAGTAAGAGACTCATTAGTAAACGCTTATAATAAATCTATTCATACAATACTTTCATCATCATCTATTTTAATAATTGTTACATTAGTAGTTGCATCATTCTCTGAAGCAATTCCAGCAATGATATGTAAGACTGTATCAGAAGGTACTTTCTGTTCAGTAATTCTAATATTATTTGTACTTCCTGGTGTACTTGCTGCTTTTGATAAATTAATATGTAGGAAAGAATATTATAAATAAAATACAAAATAAAATCATAAAAAAATAAATAAAAATTAATCATCCTATATAATCAACCGAAGATTAGATAATAGGATGATTTTTTAATTCTTTAATATCTTATAATATAAAGACTTATTTAATAATCATCCTTTATATGAACCTACAAAGTAGGCCCTATTTCGTAAGTGCGAAATAAGAATGGTGTATATACAAGACCTTATTTTATAAGGAAAAGCGCATGTTGTTACACCATCTTCTTATCCTGCTGTTTTATAATTTAATAAATTATGAATTGTTTTAGGATGGTAGACAAAACTTACTATAGTAAATGACTTGACTCTCATATTTTAAGAGAGGTATCATCCAAGCAAAAGGAGATGATGTCTATGAATATGAAGGAGGATTATGAGATTAAGTAATATAACTGAGTATGCAAAAACCATACCAAGTAATATTACAAAAATAAAAACCATAGAATTAATTGGAGGTATCAAACTCTATGGTTAAATACAAAGTTAATTTGAAATTTAAAGATACTTCTAAATCTTTAAATGAAATAATAACTGAAGTATTAAAAATAGAATTACAAAAGAGATTAAACATGACTTGCAATTATTTGAATAGAGAGCTACCATGTAATCATACTCATTATTCCCAAGTAGAAGGGAGTAGTAATAATGGTAGGGAATAGTAGTTTTAAAGTAGGACTTTATATAAGATTATCAAGAGATGATGGAAATGTAGAATCTGATAGTATTGTTAGTCAAAGAAGTTTACTTCATCAATATATTAAAGAGAACAATTATTGTGTAGTAGATGAATATGTAGATGATGGATTTTCAGGAACTCATTTTGATAGACCAGCGTTTATTAGAATGATGAATGATATTGAAATAGGTAAGATCAATATGATTATTACCAAAGATATGTCAAGATTAGGCAGAGATTATATAGGTACAGGAGAATTAATAGAAAAATATTTTCCAAATAATAATATTAGGTATATTGCTATTAATGATGGTATAGATACTTTTATAGACAATACCAATAATGATATTGCACCATTTAAAGCAATAATGAATGATATGTATGCCAAAGATATTTCTAAAAAGATTAAAAGTAGTCTACATTCTAGAATGAAAGATGGTTTATATGTATCAGGAAGATGTCCATTTGGTTATCAAAAGGATCCAAATAATAAAAATCATTTAGTAATAAATGAAGAACAAGCAGAAGTAGTTAAATTAATATTTGATTTAGCACTCAAAGGTAATACATATCATTATATTGCCCAAGAACTTACTAAAAGGAAAATTAAAACACCAGCATCTTATTACAACTATGTATGGAATACTAAGTGTATAAATACTAATTGTATTTCACAAGAATATGGAGTATGGGTAGATACAACTATAAAAGCAATTTTAACTAATAGAATATATACTGGAGATGCAGTCCAAGGTAAAACTAAAAAAATAAATTATAAACTAAAAAAGATAGTTAAAAATAATCCTGATGATTATATTATAGTAGAAAATACTCACGAAGCAATCATTGATAGGGATACATTTAACTATGTACAAACTCTGCTACCAAAAAATGTTAAGAGACCAGAAAAGAAAAGGTTTTACTTACTAGATGGACTTTTATATTGTGGAGATTGTAATCATAGAATAACAATTAGATACCAAAATAAAACAGGAAGAAGTTATACTACTTGTGATTATTATAGAACATATTCAAAATATCATGTCTGTACAACCCATACAAATAATTATGAAGTATTAGAAAGTGTTATTTTAGATAATATAAGAGAAGTATGTAAAAAATATTTAGATAAAAGCAAGATAAAAGAATCTATTAATAATATAAAGTTTGAAGATAATACATTAAAGATAAAAAAACAAATTGAAAGTCTAGAAATAACAAGTAATAAACTAACTGAAAGTCTAGATAAAACTTATATGGATAGGCTAAAAGGAATAATAGATGAAGAGCAATACTTAAGAGTAAGTGAAAATATAAAAAAAGAAATAGATAAAAATAAAAAGAATATTGATAATCTTAAAAATGAAAGTATAGAATCAAATAAAATAGACAATAAACAAATAGAAAAATATATTAATGAATTTTTATCATTAGATAATCCAACTAGAGAGTTAATAATAAATTTAGTGGAAAAGATTTATATCTATCAAGACAAGACGATAGATATTATATTTACATTTAAAAATGGTACATAAAAATTGTATCAGGAGATAGTTTATGGAATATTGCTAGAACATATAATACAACAGTAGATGAAATAAAGAAGAAAAATAATTTAGTGAATAATAATTTAACAATAGGTCAAATTTTATATATATAAAAAAACCGATATTTTTGGTTCTTGGCTAAATAGTGTTGTTAAACAATAAGCTTGCACATAATTGATTATGAGGAGTGATTAAAGTCACTCTTTTATAATGTCTTTATTTAATGAAATGAACTTAAAATTAATAATAATGATGTAATCCAGTAAAATTTATTAAATTTTGTTTCTCTTAAATTTTTTTTGTACTTTTGCTCTATATTTTTGAACATAATATCACCTTCTAAATGTCTTTTATTATATCATAAATCGCATATATATATTTATTAAAATTGATATGGTAATCAACCCCTTTTATTTCTTGCTATAATTGACATCATTACTGCATAATAATATAATTTCAGTAGAAATGATAAAAGTAGAATACATTGAAAAAGAATAATTGTTATATTCCTTCTAAATTGCTAAATAAGTTCAATATACATAGAATATATTGTCAATTATACAAGAACAATATATATAATATTTAAAAGTATTATAATAGTGATAGAAAATAGTATGAAACTAAGGATGACGGATTAATAAGAATATACGGTGATGATAAAATCAGGATTGATATTTATGAAGGCGATAAAAGAGAAAAGAGGGGACATACGAAAGATACAATAAAATATGATTCTAATTCATGCACAGGTTTTACTGATACTCATAATGAAGATGAATCAGAAAAATCATCAACAGATATTGGTTGTTATTTAAAATCTGTTTGTTTGAAATATTTTCAAGATAATAAAAATGGTGTTTTGGTATTAGGAGGTAAGAACCAATGTTAAAAATAAATAATCAAGAATATAAACTTTTAAAATCAGAAGTAAAATATGCTAAAGCAGTCCGCAATAAATTAGAAGGATATACAATTTTGGTACTATTTGATATTGAATTAAACAATATGAAAGGCTATGTTAGTTTTTATGTTGATTTTTTTGCTAATAAAGACTTTAAAAATATAGTAAACAAAGAATATATAGAATTTCCTAATAAATTAGACTCAAAAATATCGATGATAGAGATTTTTGATACAAAAAATTTTATTGATTTTATTGATGGTGATGTTATTTTAAAATTTGGAAATATCATTAATAATAAAATTGAAATGAATTTAATTATTAATGATGATTTAATAAAATTGGAATATCAAGGAATGATTGATATAAAGTGATTACATTTTGACCATCGAGGTGGCGATGGTGTAGGAGTGATTTATGTACTTCGTAATAATACAACAAAAAAGCCGAAATATCGGCTTTTTTAATGAATTTCTTTACATACCCCAGGATCAGGAGCATAAAAACAATGATTTTTGTATTTTCCAGTATTGTATTGTCCATACCATGTTGCTTTACAGGAATTACTAGTACCAGGAGCATAAAACCATAGTGCATTAGTGGCAGGATGAAAATATTCACCACGAATTACTCGATCTGCCAAATTTTTTTCAGCAGTAGTAGGGTTACTGAAAAATAATGGGCTGTTTACTCCTGAAAAACCTCCAGGTGATTGATATATTACATCGCTAATTGTATTGACATTACCAAATGTTAAACAATTAGCAATCCCTCTATTTACAACAACATTACCTACCATAAGTTGTCCTAAGTTTCCTTCACCTGTTGCTTCTGCTCGCATTAATCTTGCTAGTAAATCTCTTTCTTTAGAAGTTGTTTTTATAATAGACATAGATACCTCCTTTTTTATTATATGTAATTAGATTATTAGTTTGACAAAATGTAGGAAAGAGTCTAAAATACCCCGTAAGAGGGGATAAAATGAGTAATAAAAAGAATGATTATTTAATTATTTTACTTGTTATGTTTTCTATTTTATTTTTAATCGGTGGAGCAATTTATGTGCAAAATTTAAAAATAACAAGTAAAGAGACGAGTCAAGCCAAGGAAACGGAGAATAAAAAACAAGATACAATGAGTGTAGTAGATAAAAAAGAAACGTCTCAAGAAACATCAAATAATGAAGAAAACAAAATGATTGATAATACAAATGTAAATGAAATTATTAAAGTACCAAATGAGGAAATAAAAAATGAATCAGACGTAATTTCTTATGTTGAGGATATGGAAAATACTGTTTTACAAGTGCCAACTTCAAATATAAATGATTGGAAAATAAAGTCAAAAAAATTATTTATTACGCTTGTTGATTTTATTTTTTATGATGGTAAAATTGGAGATTATACATTTCAAGAACTTAGCGATAGTGGTAAACAAAAGGTAATTGATATTGCAATGCATATTGATCAAACAATCGAGTCTTATTGCCCTAATTATAAAGAAAAATTGGTATCTCAAGGGAAAAGAACTTATTATGATGTATCTGAAAAATTAACAAATTGTAAAAATGAATATTTGAATAATGTAAAAGAATTTTTAGGTGATGAAAATTATCAAAAAACAGAAGAAATGTATGGAAATGTAAAAGAAAAGACAAATACTGTAAAGGAAAAAGTAGTTGAAAAAGGTAAAGATATTTATGACAAAGGAAAAGAAGTGGCTGAAAAGGCGAAAGAAAAATGGAATGATTGGTATCAATCATTTAAAGAAAAGTAGGTGTAGTATATGAAAAAAATTAGTAGATTAAAAACATTTTCATGTGCAAGTATGATTATACTTTCTTGTACATTAGTTGGTTGTACGACTCCTGAAGAAGAAAAAGAAGCAACTAATATAACAGAAGAAAAAACTTCTGAAGAATCAATTCAAGATGAAAATGTAATTGAAGAAGATAAAGGAATTATGGATCATTATATGGATTTGCCAATCTATAATGACAAGGATAGAGCTGCTTTCCAAGATATAAAGGAGAGTTTTGAAGGAACATTCGATACTTCATCAATAGAGAATTATAAAGAAGAAATTGCAATGAAAATAAACTATTTTAAACGTTTTATACAAAATGATCCTGAGGCAACATATGGAGGATATATATTTGGAGAACTATCAGAAGAAGCACAACAAAAATTAAAAGAATTATATTATAAAATTGATTGTTATTTTAGTGAACACATCGATTCTTATGATGAATTAAAAGAGAGTGTAAAAAGTGGAACTCAAAAAGTTATTGAACGTGGGAAAAATGGCTGGGAACGTTTTAAGGACAATGAAGGGAAAGAAATAAAAGAAAAAGCCAGTCAATGGATAGATAAATATTTTCCTGAAGATTATTAAAATGTTTTTAATTTGTCATATTTGATGTATAATAGAATTATGTAGAATAAAAGGAGCCGGTAGTATGGACAGAAATTGTAAAAAACTGATTATGTGTCTATTTGTTAGTGCTATCATATTATTTATAGTAAGTCTTATATTAATGAATGATATTAGTTTTTTACTTTCTGGGATAGCAATGATATTGGTAGGAATTGCACTTTTAATATTAATTTATAAATTTTCTAATAAATTGAAGTAAGAAGGGATAATCCCTTCTTTTTCAATGCCTTTTTCAATAATTATAGAAATATGATTTTGCCTCAATTTGACATATTTCGACTTTTTTGTTAAAATCGAACATGTTTTCCGAAAAAATTTTTGATGAGGTGAAAAATCGTGAAAGAAAAACGGTATGTAAATGCCATTATCGGATTAGGAGTATCAATATTTTTATTAGGAGCATCTACAATAGGTAATACACCTAAGATTGATGTTTTAGAACCATCAAAAGAAGATAATACATTTACATCTTCAATCAAGACAACTCATAAAAGTTTGATTGAGAAAAGTGAAGAAATCATGATATCAGGACAACAAATTAAGCTTGCAGCTGGTGTTAGTACTGTATATGATGATATGACAATGGAACAATTAGCAGAAAAGTTAAATCGTAATTTGAATTCGACTTTAACTGGAAAAGGTTACTTAATTGCTAGTTATTCATTACAACAAGGAGTGGATCCATATTTAGCACTTGCAATTATGTTGCATGAAACAGGATGTGCTTGGAGTTGTAGTTCATTAACACAAATAAATCATAATGTTGGAGGTATGAGAGGTAGTAACGGTTACTTATACTTTGCAACAATTGACGAAGGAATTAAAGCATTTATTGATAATTTAAGTAGAAATTATATAAGATATGGATTAACTACTGCTGAAACCATGAATAGTAAATATGCGGAAAACCCAAATTGGCATGTAGCAGTTAATCAATATATCGAACGAATTAAGGCAAACTAATTTGCCTTTTTTTGCTTTTTATGGTATAATATGCGCCATATTTAAGAGGGGGATATTATGGTTTGTAAAAATTGTGGAGAAAAGGTAAATGAAAAGTTTGAATATTGTCCATACTGTGGAGAATTCTTAGATAAAAGTAATTATTGTGAAGATGAAATTATTTATACTATTTATCCAACTTGTGATGTCTTTAAGGAATTAATCCCTGATTTAAAAACAATTCTTATTTTATTTTTATTAACATTTATTAATTTTTATTTTCAAGATTTTTTATTATTAAATGATCATTATAGTCCTAACTATATTTGGATTTTATATATTATTGTATTTTTATGGTATGATATGAAAGCGATGATAAAAAAATTACGTTTTCAAAAAATTGAATATAAATTTTATAAACATCATTTAGAATATCATGAAAATTTTGGACGTAAGATTATGCATAGTGTCAATTATTCAAATATTCGTGATGTAGCAATTCATCAATCATGGATTGAATCTATTTTCCATCGTGGAACATTAGCACTTTATAGCGCAAATCGTGAAGAATATGGTATTTATATTCACGATATTAAAAACGTAGAAGATGCGTATTATGAAGTAAAACAAATTATAGAAAATGCCACTGATTATTAAAAGCAGATTACTGCTTTTTTTTATTGACTTTATAAATATCTATCGACTATGATATAAGTAGGCAGGTGAGGTATATGCAACAGTATCAATTATCTGGGTTAAATGCTATAAATGATGCAGAACAAATAGAAGACGAATTACAAAAAATAGAAGGGTTAGAAACATGCTATGTTGATTTTGTTCATCAAAAATTGATAATTCCTCAAACTCATGTTTCACGTCGCCTTTTAAAAAGAATAAATGATACAATCGAAAAATTACAAATAAATATTACAATCCAAAAAGAACATTTTATTTTTGAAATTATATATATTTCTTTGTTTATAATATTACTTGTTGCTTTTATATTTACATTGCTGATGAAACAACTTGATATTTTGCCATGGATGGTAACTTTTTTTGGAATGTTGTTATTATTTTTTCCACAGAAAAAACTTTTTTATGGTAAAGCTTACTTTTTAGAAAGATGTTGTATTTTTGTTGCCTCAATATTACTTTTAATTTTTCAATATCGTAGTGAATGTTTGATACTTTTGATTTTTTACCATTTATTAAATGTAATAGATTTACTTATGATGAGATGCTGTCACCACTTAAAAATAGATACAGATCATCATATTTTTCAATATGCGAATATGAAACAAGAAAATCATATTATTCAGGTACCGGTTAGAAACGTTAAAATAGATGATATTATATATGTAAAACCACATGAATTGATACCAGTAGATGGAATTATTATTGATGGCAAAAGTTCTTTGCAAAATTTTAATAGTAGTCAAAAAATAGAAACCTACTTACATATGGAAGTATTTAGTGGTATGAAAAATTTGAATGGAGTTATTGCCATTCAGGTAACCAAAGATTTTGCACATTCTAAATTTGTAAAACTTTTAGAGTATCAAAGACGAAGTTTTCCACAGGAAAAGAAACTGGAAAAAGGTTTCAAAAAAATTTTTACTGTGGATAAATTAGTTATATTTATTTTTGCTATTATATTAGTTGCATTATTTATATTTTTTCCACAGAAAAAGGTAAATATTTTATGGATTGTAGGTTTGTTGTTACTGTCTTGTGTGGATAAACTATTTTATTATATTTTAAAATTTTGGGAAGATAGTTTAGTGATGATGAAAAGCCGAGGTATTTATTTGTGCGATAAAGAACTTTTTAATCAGTGGAATAAAAGTGATGGAATTGTATTTGATTTAGAACATACGATTGCTTATGGTAATGATATGGTTACTAAAATTGTAAATTATACACGCTATACCAATGATGAATTTATGTATTACATTGCTTGTGCAGAAGAATTTTCTTTTAGTAAAATTGCTTTAGCTATTAAAAAATATTATAAAAAAAGAATTAATACAAATGATCTACATGGTTATCAAGAATTATCAGGATTAGGAATTAAAGTAGAAGTAAATGATAAAACTATTTTAGTAGGAAATGAAAATTTGTTAACGAAGCATGGAATCTGGATTGAGTCACAAGAAGAAGTAGGGACAATTCTACATGTTGCTATAGATAAAGAATATGCTGGTTATATCGTGATTAGAGATGATTTAAAACCTAATATGATAGAATTAATAAAGAAGTTAAAAAAAGCGGGTTTAAAGCACATGAAAGTAATTAGTAGTAATGTCGAAAATCTTGTTACTTACTTATGTAATGAATTAAACATGAAAGAATATTTATTTAATTTAACTGATCAACAAAAGTTAAATGTTATATCTGAATGGTCATATCACTTTCATAAAAAGTTAATATTAGTAACAAATCATTCCAAATTATTAAATAGTTGTGATGATGTGCTAAAAGTTGCAATTTATAATGATATGGAAGAAAGTGAACATATTACAAATGCTGATATTATAGTCCCTGACTGTGATAGCATTTATGATATACAAATGTATTCTAAAAAATTGAAACATAAAAGTTATTATTTATTTATTTTATTGATATTATTTCAATTTTTAGCGGTATTATTATATAGTTTACAGGTGATTCCAATATATGGACTATTAATTTTTCCGTTTTTCGTAAGATTATATAGTTTTTTACAAATTTATTTTAAGCATCATTAAAAAGAGGTTTTCTCTTTTTTTTCATGTTTTATAATTCTCATCATATATTTATGATGAGGTGAACACCATGGCCTATCTAATATATTTAGTAAAAGGATTTTTTATAGGAATTGCAAAGATATTACCGGGTGTTAGTGGGGCAATGTTAGCTATGAGTTTTGGAGTTTATGATGATGCCATTCATGCAATTCGTCATTACAGACAGGATTTATTAAAAAATACTTTCTTTTTAGGAAGTTTGGGTATTGGTGTAATTACAGCAATGGTATGTTTTAGCCATGTAGTTAGTTTTGCCTT
The DNA here is from genome assembly GCA_945872435.1 of uncultured Mycoplasmatota bacterium. Classification (GTDB taxonomy): domain Bacteria; phylum Bacillota_I; class Bacilli_A; order RF39; family UBA660; genus UMGS2016. Next base: position 9,471 of record CAMBYP010000014.1, on the reverse strand, counting down.
AAATCATTATTATTTAACAACAATGTTATTATTTATAGGATTAATTTTAGGAGGGATGACAGGATTATATAAAAAAGTTAGTCATCACCATATTCGCATTCAACACATTTTTGTTTTTATGATTTGTTGTTTATTTATTTTATGGATTCGAAAATTTCAAATTCATGAAAGTGCTTTGGAAATTATTTCACCATCTAAAATGTTTATATATATGATTATGATTGGATTCATTGATGCAATTACAATGATTATTCCGGGAATTAGTGGTACTGCTATTTTTATGATCTTAGGGTTTTATCCGTTATTTTTATCAATGATTCAAAAACTTGGTAGTATATCATCCATTTTAAATTCTATGGGTACTTTTTTTCCATATGGATTGGGATTATTTTTAGGAATTCTAATAGCGGTTTGGATTATGGATTATTTATTAAATCGCCACCATGAAGTTACATATTATGGTATTTTGGGACTTTCTTCTTCATCTATTTTATTTTTATTTTTTGAAACTTTGTCTAAAAATTATACAGTGACTGATATTGTAGCAGGATTAATGTGTTTAGTAATTGGCTATTACCTAGGACATAAATTTGAATAAGTTGCATATAAGTATAGTGGAGGTATGTATGAAAAATAAATTACCAAAAGTATTTCAAAATCAAATTAATCAACCAGTTCATAATAATTTAGATATTTATTATTCGAAAGAAAATAACTCTCATTCTATATCTAACGAAGATAGAAGAGTAGGAGTTCAAGATATCAATCAAAAAATTGAATCTATTTTTTCATCACCAACTTATGTATATAAAGCTGATGTTGAAATTCAATTAAAAGATGGTACGAGCATTGTGAGAAAATTAATTGGGATGAGACAAGGTCAATTATTGACTATGGATAATGAATTGATTCCAATTACTAATATGAAAGATATTAATCTAAAAAAATAAAAAAGAACCATATGGTTCTTTTTTGTTAAAGACAAACGAATGTATCGTTTAAACAACGTAATGCACAGATGCAATTTAGATTCATTGTGAAGAATGAGTTTGTTGCAACATATGGATTTGCGACATCTGTTTGATCAGTATTTGGAGCTAAAACTCTAAATGTTGCACAACAACCATCAATTTTTTCTACACGAAAAACATTAGAACAAGTAACACTAGGTTCACCACAAGTAACATCTTCTTTTGTAGTTGGCATACTCCATGGTGTACCATTACCGCAGCAAGTATATAACATAACTGGTCTTGTGTTGCAACTAATTGGTGTAGTCATACCACATCCTAAAAATCCTCTGTCACAAGTATCTAAACAATTATCTGATTTACAGTTCGCGTTTTGTTGTAAGATGCAGATGACAGTTAATATTTCAGCAATGCAGCGGCAATCGTTGTTATTTGAATCATTATTGTTATTACACATATTTTATCCACCCCTTTATTTGTTTTCACTATAACATATGCGATAAAAAGATGAACGTGTGAGTGTTTTACCTAGTATCTTTAACCAAATATAAAATGAAACATATAGTAAAATGGGGTGATAAAATGAAACCACTGATTGGTATTTTAGGAAGAAGTGAAAGTTCTGAAACAGGAATGCCACTTATTTCTGTACAGGAAAAAGAAAGAATTGCTATTATTCAAGCCGGAGGAGTTCCATTTTTAATATTACCACCACAACAAGTAGAGTATCGAAAAGAAAAACCTTGCGACATGAAAGGAATGACTGAAGAAGAAAAAGAAATATTAGATCAACAAATTTCTTTAGTAGATGGTATTTTATTGCCAGGTGGAGATATTAGTTATGAATATGATAGATATATAGTGTCACAAGCAATAAAAAAAGACATTCCTTTATTAGGAATATGCATGGGAATGCAGGTTATGACTTTTTATAATCAAAACTCTAATTTACAACGTATTGAACACTCTAATCTTCACTTTAATAAACATAAAAAATATGTACATATGATTATTATTGATGAAAACTCTAAATTATATCAAATTTTAAAACAAGAAAAAATAAAAGTAAATAGTATCCATCATTATGAAACAAAAAAATCGGATACTTTTCATGTTACAGCTATTAGTGAAGATGGAGTAATTGAAGCAATTGAATATCCAAAGTGTCATTTTTGTATTGGTGTTCAATTTCATCCTGAATTAATGATTGAATTTGATGAAAACAGTCGTAAACTTTTTGATGCATTTATTAATGAATCTTTACTTTATCATAAACGCCATATATAATAAAAATGGTGAAGTGTATGAAACGAGCAATTGTATTATCTGGTGGCGGTGCAAAAGGTGCTTATCAAATAGGAGTTTGGAAAGCTTTACGTAAATTAAAAATTGATTATTCTATTGTGACTGGTACTAGTGTAGGAGCATTAAATGGGGCCTTTATGGTTCAAAAAGATTATTATAAAGCAGTAAATATGTGGTATCATATGAGTTTTTCTCACGTCTTTGAACATATGGATGGAAATTATCAAACGTTAGAAGGAAAGAAAAATATTTTATTAACATATGCCAAAGGTATTATGAATGGTGGTATGAATATCAGCAGATTAGAAAAAACACTAGATAAATATTTAAATGTAAAACGATTTTATCAATCGCCTATTGATTTCGGATTAATCACAGTAAATGTATCTGATTTAAAACCAGAATCAATTTGTAAAAAGGACATAAAACCAAATGAATTAAAAGATTATTTACTTGCTTCTGCCTCTTGTTTTCCAGCTTTTCCAGTAAAAGAGATTCATGGTAAAAAATTTGTCGATGGTGGTTATTATGACAATATTCCAATTCGTTTGGCAATAGAATTAGGTGCTGAAGAAATTATTGCAGTAGATTTAAAATCATTTGGTTTCAAACATCCAATCAAAGAAAAAAATATTCCGATTACTTATATAAAACCTTATTCCGATTTAGGCTCTTTTCTAGTATTTGATCAATCTTTAGCTAGACGAGCAATGCGCTTAGGTTTTTTAGATACAATGAAAAAGTATGGTAAATTAGATGGTAAGGTATATACTTTTCAAAAAGGTGAATTAAATGTATTTTATAAAAAAATGAATTCATTTTTAGAACAGTTAGAAGATAAATATAAAAAATATATCAATAAACAAAAAGATGAAAAAATAATAGAATTAATTGATTTTTTAGGAAAATGTTATTCTATTTCCGATGATAAAGTTTATACTTATAAATCATTTCATAAAGCATTAAAGAAAAAGTTTCAAAAAACAAAATCTATTCATTTAGATGAAATAAGAAAACAATTAAGATATGATGAACCTGAAAAAATGAATCATATGGGGATGGTTTTAAAATATTTTTGTAATGAAGATAGTCATCGTGAAGAATTTTGTAAATTATTTCAATTTGTTCCAATTACTATGATTGCAGCATTATATTTAGAGTATACTTTAAATCAGCATAGTAATTTTTGGTGGTGAAAAATAAAACACGGTTTTTAAAATCGTGTTTTTATATGATATACTATAGGTGGTGGTATTATGAATATTGGCTGGATGTTTATTTCAACTTTATATATGGTGAATCTAGTGGCAGTTGTTTTATTATTATTTGTTGAAAAAAAGAATCCAACTGTTACTTTATCATGGTTATTGGTTATTACATTTATGCCATTTTTTGGAATGCTTTTATATTTTATGTTAGGAAGTACTTATAAATTAAAAATTATGACACATAAATATTCTTTGGAAAAAGTAGAGGAAGAATATAGACAAGCTTTTTTAAAATTAAAAAATGAAAAAGAGCCATCTAAAGAAACATACAAATATTACAAAGATATGATTTTGCTAAATGAAAAAAATGCGAGTAGTATTTTTACACAAAAAAATGATTGTAAGTTATATATTGATGCTAAAGATAAATTTCATGATTTGTTCGAAGATATAAGAAATGCTAAAAAAAGCATTCATGTTGCATACTTTATTTATAAAACACATGATGAAATCGGAAAACAAATGTTAGAACTTTTAACTATGAAGGCTAAAGAGGGTGTTCAAGTAAAGTTGATTTATGATCGATTAGGATGTATTAAAACAAGATTAAAGGATTTTCAAATGTTAAAAGAAGCTGGAGGAGAAGTTTTACCATTCTTGCCTAGCTTATTTCGAACTTGTTTTCATTTTAATTATCGATATCATCGAAAATTAGTTGTTATTGATGGGCAAATCGCATATACTGGTGGGATAAATGTAGGTGATGATTATTTGTCTAAATATTCCCATATTACTCCTTGGAGAGATAGTGCCATTAGATTAATTGGAGAGTCAGTTTCAATTATGCAATTACGTTTTTTATGTGATTGGTATTTTCTTTATAAACAAGATGTTCATAACGAAAAACCGTTTTTTGTAGAAGATATATTTGATATTCATGAAAAACCTTTAGAAGTTATCAACAATATGGGGGTTCAAATTTTATCAAGTGGACCAGATAGTGAAACATCTTATATTAAAGAGTCATATATTAAAATGATTATGAGTGCTAAAAAATATATTTATATTGAAACTCCATATTTAGTTCCTGATGACACCTTTTTAACTGTTTTAAGAATGGCTTGTTTATCGGGAATTGATGTACGTATTATGTTACCAAAAAAACCGGATAAACCTTATGTATATGGAATTACTTTATCATATGCAGAGGAACTTTTAAAAGCAGGTGCTAAAGTATATTTGCGAGAAGGATTTTTACATGCTAAAAGTATTGTGATTGATGATTTTGTAACAAATATAGGAAGCTGTAATATTGATATACGTTCATTTGTTCTTGATTATGAATTAAATGCTATTATTTATCATAAACAGTTTGCTTTAGACAATAAAAAAGCATTTTTTGATGATATAGAACATAGTGAAGAATTATTATTACAAGATATGAAAAAACGTAGTATTTTTGTTAGAGCAATTCAAAAAGTTTTACGTTTATTTGCACCATTGTCATAATAGGAAGTAGGTGGTATTGTGAAAAAATTATTTTTTTCAATGTTAGGATTATTTATATTATATTTTGTACTGAGTGGTATTTTATTCTTGTTTCGTGGGAACACTTTATATCAATATGAAATTATGAATAATGGAAATGCAATCACGGTAGAGGAAAAACGTCATAGTAAGACTAAGACAACAAATGAATATTATGATTTTAAATTAAAATTAGGTAAAACATCTTATCAATTTCGTTTATGGAAAGAGGATTTAAAAGGGTATCAACATTTTATACAAGATATTAAAATAGAAAAAACGAATAAATATCAATGTTATTTACCAATTTTTAAGGATAATGAAGTTTTGATAGACATGGTTTGTAAAGAAAAGGACAGTGGAATTTTATATCCTTATCATCAAATTCGTTTAAATGATACAAAATTAGATTCTATTGTAGATAAAAAATATTTAAAATTACTGAAGAAGTTTATGCCACAAACAGATGGAATGACAGAAAAAGAACAATTAAATGTGTCTAATACATTACCTGATATCATGTCAAAAATGGGAATGTCAACTTATCGAGGCCTAACAATTATCAATCAAAAAGGTGAAATCAAGCCAATTACTTTATTTTCATCAGACCATTATGAACAAAATATTCATGCCTTTGTAGGTGATTACTATTTTGTTGCAAATTATGATGAAGAATATGATTTTCAAGAATTATATATTGTTAATTTAAAAACAGAAAAAGTTGATAAAGTAACAATGCCGGTTAAAATTTCGTTTGATTCTTATATTCAAGGTGTGGTAGGGAATAGAATTTATATTATGGATTGTAGCAATCGTATTCAATATTATTTTGATTTTGAAGACAATTTAATGCATAAGTGTAATAACGAAGATGGATTTATTCAATTTTACAATGGAAAAAATTTTGAAAATCGTAATATATATGATGCATTAAATGAAAAATTATACTTTGTTCGTTCATCGATTCAAAGAAATTCAGAAAACGAATTTGTAGAATTTGATAAAACATCTAATTATTATTATTTATGGAAACGTGAAAAAGATAACTATCAAGTTTATCGCAGTTTAGATGATACGTTTGAGCAAATGACTTATCTTTTTGAAACTTCATCTAAATTTGTTTTATATTTGGAAGATGGTGTGATATATCAACAGGGAAATGATATTTGGTATACATCAGATGTGACAGGAAGTAAAAAAATATTAGAAAATAAAGAATTAGAGTTTAATGATACCATTATATATGGAATTATAAAATAGTTATATGTGTTATAACTATTTTTTACTCTTTTCAATTTTGAAATTATAGTATATAATTGTAGAGTAAAGGATGATGAAAATGAAGAGATTGTTTTGTCTTTTTGGATTAATAATAACTGTTGTTTTTTTCACTGGTTGTTCTCAATTGAAAACATATGAAGAAATAACATATGATCATTTAATGGATATGTTAGAACAAAAACAAAGTTTTATATTATTTATTGGGTCAAGTGATTGTTCTCATTGTGCAACATATGAGCCAAAGTTAAATAATGTCATTAAAGAATATCAGGTAAAAGTATATTTTATTGATGTTAGTAAGTTAAGTGATGTAGAAAATTCTAAATTAAATGCTAAAATAAGTTATGGAAATGCAACACCAATGACTGTTTTTATCAAAAATGGTTCAGAAGAAAATTCATATAATCGAATTCGTGGTGATCAAGATCATGATGTGATAGTTTCTATGTTTAAAAAGAATGGTTATATAAAAGAATAGAGGTGATTATATGGATAAATTAGAATTTTTTGACGGAAGTCAAACCAATGATCAAGAACTTGAAACTATGAGAATAGGAAGTTTAAATACAGCGGATGATGAAAAAAATAAGATTCAAGTAACTCAAGAACTGATTCCTTCAGAAGAGGAAGAATCATATAGTGATGTGAAAAGTGAATTAGAAAGTGACATGGAAGAACCACTTTCGTTTAGTGTACTAGATACTTATGGAGAAGATTTGACATTAAAAAAGTATGTAGCCAATCCTGCTATTGCTCGTGATGAAGAAATTAAAAGATTAATGATTGTTTTATTAACACCAGAAAAATCAGGTTTGTTAGTTGGTAAACCTGGTATAGGAAAAACAGCAATTGTTGAAGGTTTAGCATATTTAATTCAACAGGGAAATGTACCAAATGCATTGAAAGGATATCATATTATTAAGCTGGTTTCTAGTTCTTTAGTCGGAAAGGTACAAATTGGAAATCAAGAAGAAATGATTATGCACTTATTGGTAAATGAGTTAAAAAGAAAAAATAAGATTATTTTGTTCATTGACGAAATACATACTTTGATAGGCCAGGGAGAATCAATGGATTTAGCTAACATGTTAAAAGCAGGATTAGACCGTGGTGAAATTAAAGTAGTAGGTGCTACTACGACAATTGAATATGATACATATGTCGTACGTGACCGTGCATTTTTAAGACGATTTGAACGCATTGATGTTTTAGAACCAGATCGTGATACAACTGTCAAAATTTTAATGGGTACACTTCCAAAATTAGAAAAACAAACGGGAATTCATTTTACATATAATAATTATATTATTCAATCTCTTATGGAGGCAATTGTTGATGCAACATCAGAGTTTAAACGTGTTTATGGTTTATCAGCAATGTATCCAGATGTTGCATTATCAGTATTGACTCAGGCTTTTTCTAATGCTTTATTTCAAAATAAAAGTAAAGTAACATTAGAAGATGTTTATATGGCTATAAAAACAAGTAGACGTATTTATCCTGATAGTATTGTGAAAGAATTGGCAAAATTTAGAGAACAATTTAAAGAGTTGGCCACGGAAGAACATATTACACTTCCCGTTGTTACAATTGAAGAAGTTGAAGTAAAAGAAGATGGAGAATAGGAGGATATTTATGAGAGAAATTCCTAGTAAAAATTATGTTATATTTGCATTTGTAATTATTATTAGTATTGGTATTGTCGCATATTGCATGCGTTGGTATCAAATGAGGACAGCAATTGATAAGCCACAAGTTATGGATGGATTAGTATCTGAAATTAAGAGCGAAGAAATTGCTGATTATTTATTGGATAATCCAAATGTAATTGTTTACATTGCTCCTAGTAATCAAAAATCTAATCAAGCATTGGAGCAAGAATTACATGATTTCATTATTAAGAAAGAACTTACAAATGAATTTGTATATATTGATAGTAGAAAAATGACAACTGAAACATATCAACAATTAGAAGAACAATATTTGAATGATACTTTGAAAAATCAATCTATCGATTTATCTGTAACCCCTAATTTATGGTATTTCCATGAAGGAAAAATTTTAGATGCGATGAATACTGTGTCTAGAAAGTCAAGTATACATGATGTAGAATATTTTTTAGAAAAAAATGGAGTGTATTAGTATGATAAATGTTGTATTATATGAACCAGAGATACCTCAAAATACAGGTAATATTATGAGAACTTGTGTTGCTACCAATACACATTTGCATTTAATAAAACCACTTGGCTTTCGTTTAGATGATCATAGTATTAAAAGAAGTGGTGTTAATTATATTTCAAATTGTCATTATACGATATATGAAAATTATGAAGATTTTAAAAAACAAAATCCTGGTACATATTATTATTTGACAAGATATGGAAGAAAACCGCATACTTCATTTGATTATAGTAATAGTAATGAAAATATTTATTTTATCTTTGGAAAAGAAAGTACAGGAATTCCAAAAGAAATATTAAAAGATGATTTAGAACATTGTATGCGTATTCCAATGACAGATAAAGTAAGAGCTCTTAATGTTTCTAATTCTGTTGCAATTATGCTATACGAAGTTTTACGTCAACAAAATTATCCTGGATTATTGTTTGAGGAACCATTTAAAGGTGCAGACTATTTGGAAAAGTAATGATTTATGTCTTGTTATCACATCATAAATGTGGTAAACTGAACATAGTATAAGAATAGGAGGGGAACTATGGATTTTATTATTAATAACTATATTTGGATTATTGTAATTTCAATTATTTTAATCATGGCATTGATTGGTTATTTAGCTGAAAAAACGGATTTTATTCATGAAACAAAGAAAAAGAAGATAGAACATAATGAAGAAGTAAAAGCAAAAGAAAGTGAAGAAAGTATAGAAGCACCAAAAAGTGAAATACCAACTGTAGCATTGGAAAGTCCAATTCACGAAATGGATGCAACAACAGATGCATTAGGGTTTGAAGATCCATTTGCAATGTCTTCTGATGAAGTTGTTGCACAACCGTTAGAACCTTCTGACGAAATTGTAGAACAGCCAACGGAAGAAAATAGTGAAATAGAAGAAGACTTGGATGCTAATCATGAAATTTCTGAACCAATGACTGAAAATTCTAATGAAGAAACTGCTTTAGAAACAGAAAACTTAGAAAATACCAATGAAGAATTAT